>NZ_JBHSMH010000022.1:0-115731 GCF_042655365.1 Cohnella suwonensis
GGTCGTCGTCATTGCCGTTGACCTGCCGTATATTTAAATCATAGATCAGCATAACTTAGCCCTCATCTATTTAATAGGTGGGGGCTATTTGACGCTTACCTAGCGGCGTGTGCTTCACGACCATACTCTAAGGATAATATACTCGCCTTACAGCTAGCTTTCAATTGCTTTTCGTAAGGATATAACCAATTTTGTGCGCAGAGCGTGCGGCTACGGTACGTTTGCGGTGGTTGAGCACAATTTTTGTGCGCAAGGCGTGCGGCTGTGGCACGTTTGCGGTGGTTGAGCACAATTTTTGTGCGCAAGGCGTGAAGCTGCGGTACGTTTGCGGTGGTTGAGCACAATTTTTGTGCGCAAGGCGTGCAGCTGCGGTACGTTTGCGGTGGTTGAGCACAATTTTTGTGCGCAAGGTGCGTGGCTATGGAACGTTGGCGTTAGTTGAGCACAATTTTTGTGCGCAAGGCGTGCAGCTGTGGTACGTTTGCGGTGGTTGAGCACAATTTTTGTGCGCTGGGCGTGCGGTTGCGGTACGTTTGCGATGGTTGAGCACAATTTTTGTGCGCAAGGCGCGCGGCTACGGCACGTTTGCGGTGGTTGAGCACAAATTTTGTGCGCTATGCGGCTGATAGACTAAGATAGTGTTAAATAAAAAAAAGAGTCCAGCCTCATGTCGGCCGGACTCCTTCTTATCATTCCCAATTCCCTACTCTACTTTCGTGGCCGCCGTATCGTCAAGCGCCTTCTGGAAGACCGATTTGCGAGCTTCCGTCGCCGCTGCCGGCGATTTCTTCTGCACCGTCAAGTCGTCGACCATGCCGTAGAAATCGTTCGAGTAGATCGACATGAACAGCTTGTAGTTCAACACTCGCAGGTTTTTCGAAGCTTCGATCGCCATATCGATATCCTGTTGGTTCGTGTACGTCGATTCGAGGCTCGTTTGGCCCGGATACTCGTCATCAGCAGGTACGTCGTAGATTTTGCGGTACAAGTACAATACTTTCTCCGGATCTTTAACGCCCTTCGGAATCGTCCAGAAATTAGGTCCGCCGGCGTTCGCAGAGTAGCCCGTTGCGGAAGGACCTTTCGGGAACGGCACGAAACCGATGTCCACGTCGCCCATGTCTTGCTTCACGGATACCGTCTGCCAGTTGAACGCATCGTACATCAGGACGTTGCCTTTGCGGAAAGCCGGTCCAGGAGCTTGCCAGTCGGTTTGGACGCCTTTAGGGAAGATGTTCGAGTTAATGACATCTTGCGTAAATTGCAACGCTTCGACTGTCTTCGCATCGTCAAGCGCTTGTTTGTTGCCCGCCAGGTCGATCAAGTCGGCGCCGTTGGAAATGAGCGCGAAATCAAGGAAGTTGCCTGAGAAGTCCGCGAGACCGTACGTGTCGCCTTGGGTCGCTTCCGCCGCGACTTCTTTGAACTTATCCCACGTCCAAGTTCCGTCCTTGACGTACTCGGCCAAGTCTTTCATGCCCAGCTTCTGAAGCAGCGTGCGGTTGTAAAGAACGCCTGCGTAAGTGAAATATGGATTGTCGCTCCATCCGTACAGCTTGCCGTTGAAGGTAGACGTCGTAATGACGAATGGATCGATGAACGTTTCTTTATCGGTTGCGCTCGCAGCCAGGAAGTCGTCGATCGGCTGAACGATGCCCTTGTTCACGAGGCCCGGATAAGCCATGCCTTGCTCCAGTCGGACGATATCCGCGAATGGCTGGCCAGCCAGAACCGAGCTGGACGTTTTCTCTACGATTTGACCGTAATCGACTTGCTCGAATTTCCATTTGAAGTTGTATTGTTTCTCCAAATCGGCAATGTTCTGCAATATTTTCTTGCTGGATTCCGTGTCGCCCTTAGGCGTCGCGTCCCACCAAGTAGCCATCGTGATCGTACGGCCGCCGAGGTCGAATTCCATTTCGTTCGCGCTCGCCGACGGCGATGCTTCGGCGCTTGGCGAAGCCGGCGCGCTGGCGGACGGGCTCGCGCTCGGACTCGCGCTCGGACTTGCGTTATTGTTATTATTGCCGCCTCCGCAAGCCGTCAACGAGAAAGCGAAAGCGGTTGTCAAACCAAGCAACAGCGTCTTCTTTGTCCTGTTCAACCTACATACCCCCCTGATTTTTTCCATTTCATTTAACGGCAGTTCCGTTATTAAATGGGTTCACTAGTAATTGTAGAATGTCCCTTAGAAGGCAACAATCCTAGAAATTGCACTTTCGGCCTTAGAGATTATACAATTGCGCGTTTGGCATTCTATCCTACGAGTCCCGTTCGATCGATGCTCTCCACGAAATAACGTTGAACGAAGAGGTACATCAGAACGAGCGGCAAGATCGATAGCAGAAGGGCGGTATCGACCAGCATCGAAGCGTAGAACGGATCGACTTGATTCGTTAGACCGAGCATCACGTTGACGTTGTACGGAAAGGCGAGCGTTGCGTTCGTTAGCGTATTCATGCCGGGCAAGAAGTTGGACGAGAAGAAAGTGTCGTTCCATTGCCAGACGAAAGCGAAGAGCATGACGGTCACCATGGCCGGTATGGCATTCGGAAGCATGATAGTCGCGAAGCTCTTGAACACCCCTGCCCCGTCGACGAAGGCCGCTTCCTCGATCTCTTTCGAGATTCCCCGGAAGAACTGCCTGAAAATGTAGATGAACAAGCCCGACTTCAAGGCGTTGCCGGTAATCGCCATCAGAACGAACGGCCAGTACGTATCCAGCATGTTAATGCCTTTGCCGGCGATCAAGTGGAATAGGCCGAAGATGTCGAACGATTTGAAGTTAACGTAACTCGGAACGAGAAGCGTCTGAGGCGGCACCAGAATCGTGAGAATAACGCCCGCGAATAAAATATTGATGCCGCGGAACGGCAGCTTGGCGAACGCATAGCCGGCCATCGCGCAGCTTAACGTCTGCAGTACGGTCGTGACGGCCGATAACGTGAAGCTGTTGCGGATCGCGGCGAAGTAGTCCATGACGTCGATCGCCAGCCGATAATTATCCAACGAGAACCGCTCGGGAATCCACATGACGGTCGGATTCGTTAAATCTTCCAGCGTCTTGAACGACGTCGATATTTTGAGCAGGATCGGGTACAGAATGACGAAGGACATTCCGATGAGGAGCACCGCCCGCACAAGCGACCATAGAAGCTTAGACCACTTGTTCAGATTCGTTACGCGCTGCTTAAAGCGGTATAGGTCGGTTTGCACGCGCTCGGTCGCAGCGACCGGGGCGCCTGCCGCCGCGTCAGTCTGATTGGTCAACTCTAATCACCCCTAATCGCCCTCGCGCCGTCCGATCGGTGCGGACGGCAGGTTGGGCATGATGTCAAATCAATCGTGATAGAACACCTTTCTGGATACGATGAAGGTGCTGACCGCCAGAATGGCGGCGACGATCGCGAAGTAAATCCAAGCCATCGCCGAACTGAGGCCGAAATCAAGCGTCTTGAACGCGGTCGTATCGATCTGCTGCGTCACCTTGTTGTTCATGAACGAATCGATAATCGTATAGACCAGATTCGTCAGTATGAGAGGACTGACCATCGGAAACGTAATTTTCCAGAACGCCTCGTACCCGGTCGCGCCCTCCATTCGGGACGCTTCGTAGAGCGAGGGCGATATCGATTGCAAGCCTGCAAGGAAAATAATGATCTGCACGCCCGACTGGCTAATGATTTCGTAAATCCGGTCGACGGCGCCGGTCAAATAGTTCACGATCGATTCGTTGACCCCGATATCGAGCATCATGTTCTTCAGCTCGACGCTTTGCAGGAAACCGTTGACCGACCCGCCTTCCGGGTTGTTCGTGACGAGATTGGCATCCATGATCTGCTGCATGAAGCCGGCGTTATTGATGCTCAGCATGACGCCGGACGCCAGAATGACGGGCAGGAAGAAGATCGCCCGCGACAAGGAGCGTCCGATAAACTTCTGGTTAAGCAACACCGCGATGAACAAGCTGAAAATAATAATGAGCGGCACGTTGACGACCATCTCTCCGACGACCTTCGTCAGATTGCGCACGTACGTCGCATCGACGTAAAGCGCTTGATGGAAATTAGACCATCCCTCGAACGTCAATGTATAGCCGTTATCGGACGCTTGCATATCGTTGAAGCTGTAGATGATCGAGTTCACGAGCGGAACCATGAAGAAGAACACGAACCCCAGCACCCACGGGGTCAGGAAAAGCATCCCCGTGAGCGCTTTTTTTTGTTGGAACGAGCGTTTGGTCGATATCCATTTCATCGGTCGGTCCCTCCAACAAGGTAATCTTCGGCCGGTATGCGTTTCCCGTCGACGGAAACTTCGTAGTCGTTATAATTGACGGTAATCGTCTTGCCGCCTTCGTAAGTCGTTCGGAATACGTTCTCTGCCAGCTTCTCGTGCCCGACGATCGCTTTGTCCTGCACGTCGTTCAGCGCTTTCGTTACGGTCTTGTAGGATTCGACGGCCGTATTCATCCACGTCTTGTAGTTGACGGAGTAGAGGTTTAGGAAGAACGTGTTCTTCACCGCGCTGTTGTCGGCGTAGATCCATTTGAAATACAAATTCGAACCGTACTCCAAGCTTTTGAGCACGTATTTCCGCACGTCGACTTCCCTGGACAGGTTCACCGGTTCGCCGGCGTAATCGACGTAGCCGTGAAGCACGATTTCGTAGAACGGAACGGCTTCGTCCGTCACGTTATAGCCGTTGTTGACCATAGGCGCTTCGACGATGTCCTTCGCGTATTTCAGGGCGTAGGCGTTGCCCCCGTCCACCATCACGTTCGGCAGCTGCTCGCCGATCTTCTCGAACTGCTTCTTATCGATCTCTTCCGATTGGACGCGATCGACGACATGGTTGCGCCGATAGTCTCCTTCGAGCTGGTTCCCCATGCTGCGAACGGAGATGCCGGTCTGGCCGTAGCGCTCGTACGAGCCGAGGAAGCCGTCCACGACATTCGGCACGAGCCGAGGCGACAACGGCCTCGTCCAGTCCGTTCTCTCCCATACCCACGCGGTCTCGCGATTGATGTAGCGGGACACGGCTTTAGCCTCGCTATATTTACCGCCCGTCGTATACAAATGCGTGAACGACACGTCCGGGAATAAGCCGATACCCTCTTGCTTCGTATAGGCGATCAGATCCTTGTATCCGGAGCTGCCGCCGAGGGCGCCGTCGACTTCGATCTTGTCCGCGACCTTATGGGAATACCCTTTATTGAACCAACCGGACAGCCGCACCTTCTGGTTGGCGATGCCTTGTTCCTTGAGACTGCCGATAATCGTCTGCGCTTGATCGAAGGTCGTCAGCGGCACGACGGCTTTATACGGAATACCCATAACCGTCTTCCGTTTCGGAATGCCGCCCACGAGCTCGAGGTAAAACGGCAGTTCGCTTTGCGTCGCTTCTTTCTTCGCCAGCGTGCCGTTCGACAGTAAATAATTGCGATAGTATTCTGCCATCCCCGTATAGTCGGCCTTGTCTCCCGACAAGAACGAATACCTCACGCTGAAGTCGGAATAGACCGGACGCTGCTGGAACACTCGAATCTCCTTGGATTTCGTCTCGAGCGCCTGGGAGGTTACCGACAGATTGATCTTCTCTTTGCCGATCAATTGAAAGCTTGGATAGACGCTATTGTACGAGCTTCGCTTCTGGCTTACCTCGGCGCGGATCGACGCGACGGCCGCCCCCTGGTCGATAATCGCGACGAAAGCGGAGTCCTTCTTCTTCAATCCGTAGACGGGCATCCGAATCGGCTCGATCGTCGGATCGTCGTCGTTCTCCCCGTTCCAGGTGCCTCCGTCGTCGCCGTATACCGGCTGAACGAAAGGCTCGTATCGTTGCTTCCCGTTATTCAGATAGATAAGGCTCCCGGAACCGTCGGGAACGAACATATAGCCCTCGTCTTGGCGACCGGCCGCTCCGAAGTACGGAAGCAGGTGAATATCGGTTAGCGGATACGATGCCGGGTACTCGATCCCCTTCGACAGCACTCTGGCGACGAATTGGTCGCCCGACAGCGTATATTCGACCGGGATCGTGAACACTTGCTTCTCGTCGCCCGCGCCCGCCGAATTCTCCTCGTTGTCCTTCGCCAAGTCCTCGGCCGTATATCCGGCCTCCTGGAACGCTTGAACGACTTTCTTCAGCGAGATCGCCGTCAGCTTCGAATCGTTACGCGTATAGACATCCTTGTTGCCGTCGTTCTGATAGGCCGGGGTCAAATAACGCTTGTATTTATCTCCGACCTTATCCAGAATGAGCTTCCGGTACCGTTCGGCGCTTATTTTCTTGGGCAGGCCGTCGATCTCGCTGGTCGCTTTGCCCAACGTGTAGGTGACTTTCAATCCGTCTTCGATCTTTTCTACGACGGCCTGCCCGAGCTGAACGCTATCCTGGTTCGACGTCTTGTACGCCTCTTGGCCGGTCTTGTCGCTGTAGCCGACGATGATCTGGGAGGAAAGCTGGTCTTTGACGGACGCGTTCGCGATCGCGTCCTCCGCCGTCGCCTCGGGGTTGGAACGCCATACGCGGCCATCCTTATCCCGTACCGCGATCGCCATCGTCTTCGAGTCGTAGTACAGCGACAGCCGACCGTTGGAAACGACGCCCTCCATGCCTTCAAGCGCAGCGGCAGGCTTCGTATAACGGTCGCCCGCGGCCGCTTGCGGCTCGATATCCCTCAAATCGGGCAATGCCGACATGCTAAGCGCCGGAAGAGGCTTGTATTTGCCGTACAAATAATATCCGGAGCCGAACAACAGAACGATCGCTATGACAATGCCGATGTATTTTTTCAACCGGTTCGGCCCCCCCTATCCGCGAAATTGCAATTCTTTATAGATCGTGAAGAAGAAGCTGTACATCTGCTGGACCAAGCTGAAGAACAGCATGCCCAAGAAGACGATGAAGCCCATGCATACGGCGGTCAGACAGATCGTGACGATCGTCTTGAACGCCGTGTACTGATGGATGGTCATCGTGGAGACGAAAATCAGGAAGAGAAACCAGATGACCGCGAACCCGTTCAGGTAATAATAGAACGCGGTTTCCTCCAGCGTGATGAACCGGCTGTAGATCGTCGCCGGAACGAACAACAGGAAGATCGGCAGCAGCGCGTACGCGGAAGAGACGACGATCTCTTTGAATTTGCCTTCCCCGTCCATGAGCGTCGTCAGCGACCAGTTCGCCACGCACCACAGGAAGAACGGCAGGATGACATTCCGCAATTGAATCATGCTATTGAACGAATAAGGCGAGTTATAGTTGACGATAAAGCCGGCGTACTGATATTGGAACATCGCGGCTAACGATACCAAGAACACGATCGCCATCGCGACGATCCAATTCCCCTTCTTGTCGTACTTCAAGTCCCAGAAGCCCTTGAACGGGTGGACGATCACGTAAAAAGGAAACCTAAGGCGTTCTTTCCACATGGGAGACCCCCCCTTTTCTTCGCCTGTATTTACGGATCGACTTCCATGCGGCCCATGCGACGACGAGTACCAGAATCGTCGTCAGAATCGTATTGAAGTGCTCCTTCAACGTTTCCTTGCGGAGATACTTATACGCCTTGGAATACGAAGTCCGGTCCATGGCGAATTTCGCTTCCTTCAGCGCTTTCTCGTTGTCGCCCGCGCGGAAATCCGCTTTGCTGATTCCGCTGTAGGCGATCTCGAGATTTTGGTTCATCGAGAGAATTTCCTTCCACAGCTCCGCCGCGCGACCTTCGTTGCCGATGTAATGGTTGTGCACCGCTTCATTGATGAGCTTGCCGAAATCCGTCGACTTGAACAGCGTCAGCCGCGCCAGTTCCTTGTCCAGCACGAGGATCGAGTCTCCTTTGCGCCCGATCGCCGACGGCACTTTAAAGTTGCCGACGCGATCGCCGTTATGTCCGAAGACGTACAGAAGCTTACCCTCGGAATCGTAGGTAAAGATTCTTCCGCGAATGGAATCGAGCGCGCTGTAGGTGCCGTCCGGGCCGACGCTAATATCGATCAGCGTCGACTGTCCTCTTTTATCGTATTTGAGATCGCCTATCGGGCTCGCGAATCCTTGGCGAAGCAAGACGTCCGTCCCCGACGGATTATGCCGCTTAATCGGCGTATTGGTTCTTTCGGCGCTAGTCGTGAAAACGAAGTCCTTCTCGTCCAGATCCAGATTCGTATATTCGGTAGGGACGAACGTTACCATCCGTTCCTTCTGGGCTTTCGTGGCGATGTACCGCTTCCAGAAGTAGTCGGAGACGCTATAAGTGACCCGATTGGCGGCGAAGAAATTCTGGAATTCGCCCTTCTCGTCGAATTCCAGAATGCCGTCGAAGACTCGGTCGGCAATGACGAGAATGCGGCCGGCGGCGTCTACGGCGATCTTCTTCGGATCGAACACGAAGTCGCTCGCGAAGTACTCCGACTTCGGCGCCGCGATCAGCAGATCGGCGTTGCCGCCCTCTTTCAAGCGAACGACCCGGTGGTTCCCCGTGTCCGCGACGTAGATATCGCCCCCGGGCGTGACGAACACCCCTCTGGGCTTATTCAGCGTCTGCTCTTGTCCGTCGAAGACGAACTTGTCGATCTGGCGGACGAATTCGTACCGGTCGTTCAATTCGACGACGCGGTTATTCCCCGTATCCGCTACGTAGATCCGCCCGTCTTCGGTCACGTAGAAGTCCTCGGGCTGGTTGAAGCTTCCGATGCCGAGCTTCTCGCCTTCTATGATCCGGTCGGGCACGTATGCGGCCGGCGACCACACCCTGTCCCCCCATCCGTCGTACGTATACGGGACATAAGGGACTGCCGCCTTCGCATAACCGGAGAAGATGATCAATGCTATCGTCAAAGCCGTCGAAGCGGTTAACGTTCGTATCCAATGTGTTGTTCTCATCGCTCTACTCCTTCATCCCGGAACTGGCCATCGTCTGGATGATGCTGCTCTGAGACACGACGAAGATGGTTACGGGAACGATCATCATGAACAGGGCAACGGCCGCACCAGGTCCCGCGCGGACGATCCCGCCTTGGATGATCTGGTTAAGCGCGTAAGGCAGCGTCTTCAGTTGTTCGCTGTAGATGAAGTTGCCGCCCCAAGTCCCCCATAGCGTCTGAAAGGACAGAATGGTCAGCGTCAGCCAGGCCGGCTTGACGAGCGGCATGACGATCCGGAAGAAAATCCGGTATTCGCTGGCCCCGTCGATCTTCGCCGCTTCGAGAAGCGCGTCCGGTATTTGCTCCATGAACTGCTTCATCAGGTACAGTCCGAGCGAGTAAGCGAACGCCGGCACGATGATCGCGGCGTAACTATCGATCCAGCCCAGCCAGGACATAATGACGTAGTTCGGGATGTTCGTTACTTTCGGCGAGAACATCAGCGACAATACGACGACGGAGAAGAGAAGGGCTCTTCCCGGAAATTTATGCTTCGCGAGCGGATAGGCGGCCGCGGAGGCGAGGAGCACGTGACCCGCCGTTCCCGCGAGCGTAATGAAGACGGTGTTGAAAATGTAGCGGGAGAACGGCACCCACGACGTGGACATCAGATGAAACAAATCGACGAAATTGTTGAACGTCGGATGACGAACGAACAGCGTCGGCGGGAAAAGAAACAGCTCGTTAAGCGGCTTCAGCGCGTTGCTCACCGTAAAGACGAGCGGTACGACCATAAATGCGGCAAATACGGCCAAAAACAGAAATAGGAACAAATCCCCAAGAAAGGATCGGTTTAACCGCTTCTGCTTGGTTGCGGATATCGTGCTCATCGGGAATCATTCACCTACTTTTCTCAGCAGTTTTTGCACGACGACGTTCGCGCCGACCATGACGATAAACAGCACCGTCGCGATTGACGACGCATACCCCATCTCGAAGCGAATCGTACCGTAGTCCTCCAAATGGGTCACGATCGTATGCGCCGCGTAGTTCACGCTCGGGAAGCCCGCCAACTGCGTCGATACGTCGGCTACGGCGAACGAAGCCGTGATCTGCATGACAGCCCCGAACAGCAACTGCGGGCGCATGGCCGGCAGCGTAATGTACCACAGCTCCTGCCAGCGGTTGCGGATACCGTCTACCGCGCCCGCTTCGAACAGAGACCGGTCCACCGTCTGCAACCCGGCGATGAAAGCCAGGAAGCTAACGCCAAGACTTAGCCATAGCTGGACGAGAAGAACGATCCACAGCACGTACGTTTCGTTCCTTAGGAAAATAATCGGCGAATTAATAATGCCTAGGTCCAGCAGAAAGCCATTGACGTATCCGTAACGGTCGCCGGAGAAAATGATCTGCCAAATAAAGAAGACGTTGCCCGATATGGACGGCGCGTAGAAGAACAGCGTCATGAGCGCTCTCGTCCTCGGCTTCAGCTCGTTGACCAGCCACGCGAACACGAAGCACATCATATAGCTGATCGGTCCGACGATTCCGGCGAACAGGAACGTATTCTTCACCGCGATAAGGAAGATTTCGTCCTCGAGGAACATGCGGGTGTAATTGTGCCAACCGACCCACTTCGGGAACTCGAGCAAGTTAAAGTTGGTGAAGCTGATCGCGATCGCCATGCAGACGGGCAGCACCGTAAACAGGGCAAACAATATCATGTACGGCGCCATCAGCACGTACGATTGCCTGTTCTTCTTTATCTCTCCCAAACGTCGGCTCAGAGAAGGAGGCAGCCATGGACGCGCTGCCCGTTCCTGCTTGCCTAGAAACTCAATTCCCGCTTTTTCCACCGGCCGTCCCCTCCGATCCGCTGCTATTCAAACCGAATTCTTTGCGCTTGTTCGTAATCTCGTTGTTCATGAAAACAACCTGGTCGTAGAGGGCGTCCCGCGGATTCAATCCCTTATTGACGACCCTCCGGAAGGCATTGTCCAGAATCCGTCCCGTGAAGTACCCGCCGGGCACCTCCGGAATGCCTTTGACCCACTTCTGCTGCTCGGCCAGCGTCTTGTAGTCGTTAACCGGCCACGGCAACTCGGCCAGCGCTTTGACGTTCGCCGTCGGATAACGGGCGGATTCGCCCATCAGGCTCTCCATTTCCCGTCCGTATTGAACCTGCGTCGTCTCGTCGGTCCACCACTTCATGAATTCCCATGCGGATAGCTTATCCTTGGCCGAATCGAGCATCATGACCGCCGTTCCGTTGCTCGACACCGTTCGATCCACCGTTCCGTCTTCCTTCTTCGTCCCCGGCACGAGCGTGAAGCCCCACTGGCCTCGAATTTCCGGCGCGAACACCGATAACGTGTTGTAGGTCGTATAGGCGTCGATCCCGAGCGGCACTTCGCCGAGACGGAACCGGTTGGCGAAGTCGTAGTCTACCGGGAACTTGTAATCGGTGTACAAGTCCGTCCATTGCTTGAAAGCGGACATGCCGATCTCGCTGTCGAGATCGCTGGCCGAGCCGTCTTCCTTGTAGAAGCTCCCCCCGTGCTGATAGAGCAACGTCGCGAAGGCGTCGTTAATCGGCAGCGCCGGCGGCTGCTGAACTCTCGTACTGATAATCGGCAGGCCGAAGTCCATGTTGTTCTTCTTCAAGAAAGGCAGCAGCTTGTAGACGTCGTCCCAGGTTTGCGGAATTTGCAGTCCCAATTCCTCCAAGATGTCCTTCCGGTAGAACAGCACATCGTAGACTTGCTGTTCGGGCAACGCATATACTCCGCCATTGAATTTGTACGGTGTCGAAGCGCTGTCCGCGAAACGTCTGGCCACCTCGGCGTAATCCGGAAACTGGCTAATATCGTACGAGGCTCCTCGCATCGCGTAGTTCACCGGGTCGCCATTGCCGATCATCATGGCGACGTCGGGCCCCTGTCCGGCCAGCGTCGCGGACAGCAGGACGCTCATGTCGACCAGCTTCAGATCGACGCCGGCGTTGTTAGCCGGCGTGAAGGAATCGTCGATCATCTGCTTGATGACATTGGCCTGATCGCGACCGGTTCCGATCCAGACGGTTACTTTCTTGCCGCCCGTTGCCGTGCTTCCGATCGAGTTGTAATCTTCGACGAACGAATACCCGAACGAAGACACATTGTGGGCGAGGTTGGCCATCGTGCCCTTGGTCGCGCTCGGCATCTTCATGTCCGGACTCGACAGAACCAAATAGTCGACTTGGAGCGGCATCTCCCGGACCGTCAGCAGCCAAGTGCCGAGCGAACCGAGATCGATCTTGAACTGCTTTAAATTTTTCGGAATCGTCTCCGGGTCTTCCGCGAACCTGCGAAGCTCTTTCGCGAGCAGATACAGAATCGCCGTCTTGTCGCTCTTCTCCCCGGTAATTCCCCTGAGCTCTTCCGCCACCGAATACAAAATATCGCTCTGCTTCGCGTATACTTCGGAGATTTCCGGAATTCGCTTGCCCAGCTGATAGTCCCGAAACGGATCGGGGTCGGCGGACGTAATGACGAGAATCTTCCGGTAGATGCGATTCAATTCAAGCATGCTGGATTGGACCGTACGAATCAGCGAGGATACTTCCCCGAGATCGGCCTCTAGCCGGATGGAGTGCTTGCCTTTCGTCAGGTAAAACCGATAAGGCTCCTTCTCCAGACTTGGAACGACCATTTGCCAACCGGAGTCGTAATTGAAAGGGATCGATTCCATTTCTTTGAACGGAACGACGCCGTCTATAGATAACGTTCGATTGGAATACAGCCCTCTTAATAGATCCTGCCGGGCTTTAAGCCCGAGCTGATAGAGGCCGTCTTGCGGCACGTCGAGCTCCCATTCGATCCATTGTCCCGGCAGCCGCCAATTAAGCCCTCCGATCGTATTGAGCCGGATTTTGGAGGCGCTGTACGGCTCTGTCGCCGGACTGGAATGGTCCGATACCGGATAGAGCGTCGGCGAAGACTTGTATGTCGCATGCTCTGCCTGAATCTTCACGGAAACGCCTTGCGCCGCCTTGTACCCATTGGCTTCGTATTGTTGCTTGACCTCCGCGTACGTCGGCAGCTCCGGCTTCGGATAGAGCTCGATATAATCGATGACGAGCGGCTCCCGCAACCCCGTCAGCGTCAGCGAATGTTCGCCTGCGGCAAAATAGAATTGGAACGGATCTGCATAGAGACCCTGCGAATCCTTGAAAGGCTCCTCGAGCCATGTCGCGACCTCTACCTGCCTAGGGCGAATGTTATTGCCCCGGTTATCCTCTTTGAAATCTTCGGTTTCGTTTCTCCATGCCCGGTCGAACGTAATCGAAGCGGCTTCATCGAACGGAAGCTTGCCGTCGATGGCAACCCCTCGTTCGATGGCCGCGCTCTTGCCTTCGGCGGTAAAGTAACGAAGCTTGATCTGATACAAGCCCTCCGTCTTCACGTCGAACTTCCATGTCACGGAGCCGGAATCGCCCGTAGACAGCACGTTGCCGGACGCTCCTTCGTATCCGGGGAGCACGTTGCATTCGCACCCGTCCTTGGCGGAATAGGAATCGCCCTTTATTCGAACCGCCTCCGCCGGCTTGGCCGCCTGGGCGTATTGATTCACGTAGTTCTGGTAGCTGCCGTCGGAATAGGTTTGCAATTTGTCCAAATTCGATATCAGATTCGCGCGCACCTCGTCGGACGAACCTCCATAGAACCACCAGCCGAAGAGGATGGCGGCGACTAAGGTCCATATCACGGGTTTCCGATATCGCTTCAGTCGATTCAACACCACTCAATCACTCGCTTTCCATATCCTTAAGTGTCCGATGGACCCGTTGGTTCTCCTATTTTAGGTTACATTCCTTGTGCCAACAATCCGACTGATTATACCTGTTGACCCTATTAACGATATAAAAAAACGGGACGAGCCGGAATCACGAGCTCCATCCCGCAATGCGCATGTTTGTCTACGCTTGGGCGTACGATCTGCTTTTCGCGTACCATTCCTTCAGAATCCGCTCCGCTTTCTTGCCGTAAATATCGAAGCCGACGTCGGTGCCTGCCGCTTGCAGAGGATACAGGTTCACGCTCCAGTCCCACCAGAAAAACCCGGCGAACCAAGGCTCATCCCAAAACGACTTCAACACGGAGCCGTAGAAGTTCGCCTGTTCCTCTTCGCTGTACGGAAGATCTAAGGTGTCGTAGTCCCAAGGCATCGTCGCGCAACCGAGAGCGCTTCGGCAGCCGATCTCGATGAAGGCGATCGGTTTGCCGAACTTGGCGTGAAGCCTGGCCATCTTCTCCTTCACCGGGAGCCAATTGGCGATCATCGCTTCTTCGCTATCGCCCGGCCGTTTCGCGACCGGGTAATACGCGCTCGTGCCGATCAGGTCGACCCGGTCGAACCATTCGACTCCTTCTTCCGTACCGTGGTTCGCGTTGTACGTAATCGGACCGCCGTAAATTTGCCGAACGCGATCGATCAGCGCGATCCAATGCGCGGTTTTGCCTTCCGTTCGGACCATCTCGCAGCCGATGCATAACATTTCGCAACCCAATTCTTCCGCGAGCTCGGCGTAATGGCACAAGAAATTGCCGTAAGAACGGAACCATGCATCCCAATACGGTTCCGCGGCCGACTCGTTGGGGAAGCCGATATGCGCCCGCCAGATGCCGTCCGCGGAATTGACGACGGGCTTTAGGCATACTTTCAGCCCGAGAGCCTTCGCATGCTTGACCGCATGCTCGATATCCCTGTCGGTCATCGTATGACCGTAATCGAACGGAATGTCCGTCGAGTATACGTTCGTCTGGTACGTATAGAACGATAAGGCGATCCATTCGCTGCCGGTTTCCTTCAGCTTCTTCAGCGAATCGAGCGCGTAAGGCTGGCGGTACGCCCCTCTGGAGCTATTCCAGCCATAGGTCATTCCTTTGATGAACAAGTTGTTTGCCAATGAAAACCCTCCTTGCTTGAATTGTGCCCGATCATGTTGAGCGGCGGATGATGAAGGCGATGTCCGGACGAGCCAGCGTCGGCGCCGTAAGCGCCAATGCGCCTTTGTCCGAATCCGCGGTCGTTTCCTCGAGCGGCGTTCCCGACCACGGATCGTACCAGGATATCGTCGCCTTGCCTTCGCCGAAGTTGTCCACCGTCGCCTTCTTGCCCGATATCTCATCTTCATTGGCGAGGAGCCAGCCATATGACGTCTTGTCGCCCTTCATGATCCAGCCTTGGATTTCCTCGACGGCGACCGTCGATCCCGGATCCGCCGCGAGCCGCACGTTACGCACCTTTACCGTAACCGGCTTCGCGTCCTTGGCCGAGGCGCCGGTCCACAGCTTCAGGCCGAAGCCCATCATATTTTGCAGATCGGACCGTTTGATCTCGTTATTCCGCCAGTAACCTTCGGGCGCGTCCAGCAGCGGCACGTCCATCGTCGTCCATTGTCCGCTTACGAGCTTCACGTCGCTCGCGTCGTTGCCCTCGTCCCAGTTGCCGTTCGGGAACAGCACCGGACGCAGCTTGATCTCTTCGCTTCCCGCCTGTTCGATATACACCTCGGCGAGCAAGCGCGGATACCCGCTCCAATCCTGCTTCTGGAAAAATTGCGTCAGCGCCCCTTGCGAGAACGCTCCGCTACGGAACAGCATGCTCGTACGGATCGAGCCGTCCTCGAGCTGCGCCGAGTAGTCGTTCCCCTTCTCGTCCTTGTTGGCGTCCGCCCAGTTCGGCTGGCTCCAATCCGCGATGTCCTTGCCGTCTTCAACCGGCCGATCCTTCAGCGAGATGCTCACCGTTCCCGACTTCAGCTTGGCGGGCGCGCGAATTTCGCTCAGATCCAGCTTGCCGACGAATTGGGCCAAGCTCGACATCATCATATACATGTCTTCGTCGAGCTTCGTGATATCCCACCAGATCGGCGTAGCGGCAAGTCCGTTCGACAATCCCGTCCAGAGCGCTTGATGGTACGTCGTCGCGTCGGTGATATTGCCCGTCTCGCCGATGAACAGCGGCTTCTCGAACGGCTGCCACCTTCTCGCGATATCCTCGGCATACCCCGACACGGTCAGGTCGTAATAATTCTCCCGGTCGGCGATATCGAGCGTGCGGTAGGCGTGCGCCCAATAATCGTTCTCGTTTCCCGCCTTGGAGCCCGCGGTCGGGTGTCCGTACGGATCGTTCGCGCGAAAATAATCGTGAACCTTCGTGAGCCAAGCGTTCGCGACTTGCTTATCGCCGAACGCCCAGCCATCCGTACCCGACATCTCGGTAATCAAGTTCCATGACCCGATCGCTTCGCTGTACCCCCATCGCGCGATGATGTAGCGGTACAGCTTCTCTTGATACTTCCACATTTTCTCGTCCTTGTAGAAATCCTTCGCCTCTCCGAGCGTCGAATAGGCGTTCTTGGTCCACGTCGCCGGCCAGCCCTCGAGCTTGTCGGTCAAGGAGTCATGCGGCCAAATGACGAAATTCATCTTCATGTTCCGGGATTCGAGCATGCCGACGAGTTCGTCGACGCGTTGGCCTTTGTCGGTATCGTAGCGTCCGATGCCGGAGGCCGTCGATTCCAGTTGCTTCGATCCGCCGGCGCTGTCGTAGTTGCCGTTCCAATAGGTGATGAGATTGCCTCCAGCGGACTTGAGCTTATCCAGTCCGGATTCGGTCACGCCCCACGGATACGCCGCGCCGACGCCGTAGAACGGCGTTCCGTCGGCTTGCTTCAGGAAGCGCTTGTTCCGATCGGACACTTGCACCCATCCATGTCGATCCGAAGCCGCCGCTTCGAAGACGCCTTCCTCGCCGGTCGTCGTTCCCGTCTTGTCGGTCGCTTGCAGCCGATAGCGCCACTCGCCGAGCTCGCTCGGCGCGAACCTGATGCGCCAGGACTCTCCGTCATAGAATCCGTTGATGTGCCACTCCTTGCCCTTAGGGGACAGAAATACCGCCCGGAGATCAAGCTGCTCCGGATCGTAGGGATTGTCGTACCGAGCTTTCAGTTCCGGAGTCAGCTCGAACTTCTCGTACAAGCCGACCTTGTCGGCGTTCACCGCGGTCGCGACGATCGATGGACCGGCCTTGCCGTCCGGGTCCTCGAGCTTGATGGCGCTTTCAGATTTGCCATGATCGTTCGCCAGCACGGCGACGAGAACGGCTATGAGACATGCCCCGCCGACGGTAGCTAGCCATATGATCTTACGGGGAGGGAGCATGGCTTTCGATCGCTCAGTTTGGTTGTCATTCACCATCTTGAAGCTCCTCTCGAAATGCTAAGCGCCTTTAATTATGTTGCGGGAACCTCCGAGTGAACACCCTTCTAAGTGCACACCAAGGCAATAGAAAGTGGTAAAAAGTCGGCTAACAAACACGCCTTCCACGTGTATGAGGGTGATTAGAGAGATGGTAGACGGTAGCGGCTCATGGAGATTGTTGCACGAACAACACTTAATCTCGCTCGCCATTAGACATTTCGCGATTTAGTTGCATAAAAGTAATTTATTGGAGCAAATATGGCGGATAAACGGTAATTTCGTTCAAATTTACTGCCGCTTCTGCAACTAGTTCGTCGCAATAGAGCAAACGCGGGGATTTAGATGTACCTTCTGCAATTCACCTACGAGCCGGTTTTCGGGGCGGGTAAGTCGGTTTGGCCGGACTACAGCGCGATCGAGCCGGTTTTTGGGGCGGCTAAGTAGGTTTGGCCGGACTACAGCGCGATCGAGCGGGTTTATGGTACGGCTAAGTGGGTTTGGCCGGACTTCAGCGCGATCGAGCGGGTTTATGGTGCGGCTAAGTGGGTTTGGCCGGACTTCAGCGCGATCGAGCGGGTTTGCGGTGCGGCTAAGTCGGTTTGGCCGGACTACAGCGCGATCGAGCGGGTTTTTGGTGCGGCTAAGTCGGTTTGGCCGGACTACGTTGAAACTCGTTAAAAAGAGAAGGCCCTCGTCTTCGAGAGCCTTCTCCGGAGCAAACGATCAATACCCCGCCGCCATGATGCTAACGATCCTGAATTCCTTGTCCACCTCGTCGTCATAATAGAATTCGAGACGATGCTTCTTCGCTTCCCGCTCCTTCAAGATCGTCTTCGACTCCATATAGTCGCCCCAACCACCCGAGAAATCCGCGTCGAAATCGACCCGCGTCTTGCCGTCGATCATGACATAGGCTTTGGCACCCTTGCCTTCGAAGTTAAACCTCGCGAAATTCACCGTGATCGAAGCGGCCTTGACGTCGAACGCAAGCGGCTTGCCTTTGGCCGAGGCGATCCAGCCGTCGCCCCATAGCCCCTCGTACGAATAAGCCTCCCAACCGCCGGTGGACGACGGAGTCAGATTCAGATTGTTGTCCAAGGTCGAATTCTCGAAGCCGTTGTCCGTTACGGAAGCAGTCAGCTCGTATGAAGGGGTGGCGATCGTATCCAGCTGCGCGTAAAGATCGTCCAAATAACGAATGATCAAATCCGCCGCGAGCTCGTGCCCTTTGTCGTTCGGGTGAACCTCGTCGGGAGATACGTCCGCCCAGCTTAGCTCTCCCGCTTGAATCTTCGGCCACACCGCGTCCCGGTAGCTGATGAGAGGGATTCCGTAATACTCGTTCACCGGGATAAAATGCTCCTGCCAGCTCTCGCCGCGGTTATTCATCATGTCCAGCGTCAGAACGCCGGGATTGCCGTCCGATTTCAATATTTTGCGCATCAAGCCCTCGTATGTTTCCGTTGCCGACGCGACGCCCAGGTCGTTCACGCTGAATTCCACGACGACCATGTCCGGAGTCGCCTCCAGCAAATCCTTGTCTACGCGGTGTACGCCGAGCAGCGATCCGGTCGCGCCGATGCCCGCATTGACGTACGTCAACTTGGAATCGGGAAATTTGTTCTCCCACCACGCCCGCAGCAACGCCGCCCAAGAGCGCTTCTGTAAGTCGCTCGACAAGTAACCTACCGTGATCGAACCGCCGATCACGCCGAGCGTAACCGGTTGTCCATCCTTCGCCTTCTTCATCGCCTGCGCGATCCGGGACGGAACTCCCTGCACGGCGATAGATTGTTCATAATATTTTTCCATAGGATCCTCCGTTTGCCCGGCTGCTGAACCAGTCGTTGATGCAGTTGCTATTGCGGTTGCCGATGCGGGCGCCGGCGATATTGCCGTCACCGTCGTCGATGCCGTCGGCGAAGCCGTCGACGCGTCCCCTCCAGCCCCGCAGCCGGTCAACAAGCCTATCGTTAGAATGCCCGCTACTAGCGCGAGCCTGCTTTTCCTCGTCATAGGGATCGAACGCGTCCCTTCACTTGATTTTCTTCGCATGGATGACGAACCGACCGTCTTCGATACCATACTCGCACGTCGACCAACAATAGCATGACAATAGGTAAATGAACACATGATTGATTGCACTCCGATACATTTGTTATTTTGCGGGGTGATTCAGCGAAGAAAAACGCCTTTTGTGTCATGCGTGCATCAAAAGCGCTTTTCTTTTCGGCGAAATGCGGCATCCGAGATATTTACCGTCGCGTGGCGACGTTATTTCGGCGGGACGAGCGGATTCGAGGATTTACCGTCGCGTGGCGATGTTATTTCGGCGGGACGAGCGGATTCGAGATATTTACCGTCGCGTGGCGACGTTATTTCGGCCTGGATGCGGGCATGTGAAGGAGGAGGTTCGATTGTTCTTTAAGCGCGGATTGGCCGTTATTATCCGGCTCACAAGCAAACAAGAAAAACCGTCAGGGCACCCTGACGGTTTTTCTTGTCCGGCTGTCCGGACGGTTCCCGATTCCCCGCGCGCCGGGTCAAATTTCCGGAAACAACCGATTACCGCGCTCGGCGACGAAACGCAACGCTTGCTCCGCCATCTCGCCGTCGAATCCGAACGTCGTCGCCATCATGTCCATCCAGTCATTTTTTCGCGAATAGTCGTGGCTCTCGGTTCCGTTGTCTTTCTTGATCAATAGCTTATGGTTCACGACCACGTACGCGGCGTCCGGCTTGAACAGCGTCGCGACGATTCTTCTCATGAACGGATTGTCCTCCTCGTCCCTCAAGGAGTGCGTGATGTCGTCCTCGAAGCTCGCGAGCTCGACCGGCGTCCACTCGATGTATTTGGTGACGAAGCTTTGGCCTCCTGCCCTCCGGTCGATCATGTACCGGTCCGGACTCATCCGAACGATCTCCACTTCTTCCCCGAGCCGGCTGAACCGGGGCTGCTCTTCGATCGCCAGAGGTTCGAACAGCGGGGCACCGTATCCGACGTCCACGTAGTAGGATCGCCCTTCGACCGTCACCCGGTTCGCCAGATGCGCGTTGCCGTTCCTTGCCCGCACGATCTCCGTCCGGAAACCAAGCGATTCGAGTAGCTGCCCGAAATGAATGTTCAGAATGTAACAATTGCCGCCCAAGCCGTAGCGTTCGAAATGGTTCAGGAAAGCTTCGGCGGAAGGCAGCCATCCCATTCCCGTTCGGCCTTGATGAAGATAATAATGAAATTTGCTCAAGTTCTCGAACGGAAAACGATGCAGGTGACGACGAACCAACGATCGCAAATACGCGAAATCGGGGGTTTGCGGTTCTGCTTGCAGTAGTGCCAAGTATTTTCGCGTAATGCCGGGATCCACGCTTCTCGCCTCCTCTCGGGTATTTTACGGCTTAACGATCATCAGCACGAAAATAACGATGCCCAGCGCGCCCGCCCACAGATGAAGGTTCCGCACTTGCACGTACATTCTCGTCAGTTCCCCGGACGGCCGAGCGACGGCTTCGACGGACGAGTCGGCCAACATCTTCTGAAGCTTCGCCGCAATCCGGTTCAGGAATGCGACGACGAGAATTTCGATGACGACGTAGACGGCCAACGTGCCGAAAATCCACAGCTGCATGAACGCGCCGTACGATCCGACGAAGAAGAGCGTCAGTCCCGAGACGATCGCGAGCGTGCCGAACAGCTTCGGGAACACCTCCAGGGAAGCGACCATCCGCAAATTGTTTTTCATGTCTTCGACCGTCAATGCTTTGCGCAGCATAACCGGAAAAGCGAACGCCGGACCGAGTCCGAGCACCGCCGACAACACATGTACGACGACTAACCATTCCATTTCTCAACACCGCTTTCGAGAGATTTAGTTCTTGATCTCATCGTAGCGGCTATCGCCGTTCCTCAATATCGGTTGAAATACGTATTTATTCGCTCGACTTCGAATCCTTATGTTCGAAGTCGGGTAACAGGCCCCTCTCCATCACGTATCGCGTAAGCGCAACCCGGGAAGTCACGTTTAGCTTCTCGTATATTCGCTCCAAGTGCGTCGTCACCGTTCTCGGGCTTACGAACAGCCGCATGGCGATCTCCGCGTTCGTTTCGCCCTTCGCGACGTGCGAAGCCACCTGGCGTTCCCGGGCGCTAAGCGCGGACAGGAAAGGCTCCGACGCCTTCTCCCACTCCAGCTTCGCGCGTTCGACCGCTTGCCTGAACAACGATTCGCGCTCCCCTTCCTCGACCGAAGGCGACGCGAATAGCGCATCGCCCAGCATGCTTGACAGGATGTCGGCGTATCCATTCGCAATGCCGCGAAGGACGTCCGAATGAACTCTCGTCGCTTCGCAGCAGACGATGCCGTGCAAGAAACTCCGCGAGACGATCGGCACCGCCAAAAAACTGACCGGCTCATCGGGCAAGGGCAAGGCGGACGGAGCACCGGACGGTTCGAACGCGTTGCGCACGGAATCCAAATATTGAAGCTGGGAGCGGACGTTGTTGAGCCGGATCGTCCGGCGTTCCTTGACGGACAGCCCGGCCAACCGGCCCATCGCGTCGAACGCTTTCGGGATAACCCCCGCCCCCGGCACTCCGCGGGAAGCTTTGAGCTTCACCTTTGGCGCCGTGCCGGGATCGTCATCGTCGTATTCGGGAATCCAGTAGGAGCACCTCTCCCACCCGTGAATCGTCGCCAGCGCGTTCAGCAAGTCCCCGTACGTCTCCGGCGCCGGCATCAGATGCCGCGACTCCTCCTCGCATCTGTACGCGTTCAAGACCTCGAACAGGATCGCGGATTTGACCGGCGCCGATGGCATCCCGCCTCCGACCCACGAGAGCGTTTCGATATCGTGCCGGATCCGTTCATAGAGAGGGCCTTCCCGCTCCGAACGGACGTACCGGACGGCGACTTCCCAATGAACGAGATCGGCGGGATTCACGATCTTGATGAGAGCGAGACTGTTTTCCGCGAGGTTGCGATACGTCTTATTGAGCAACTGATTGGCGATGGCGACGTGATTGCCGTCGACGCCCCACACTTTCGTCAAGTTGGCGATATTCGGGATGCCGTCCGCGGAACTCGTCACGATGCAGGACGGAACGGCGTCCTCCAAGGTCGGCTTCAGTTCTGCCGGTATCATGATTCGCCTCTCCTTTCGGACACGAGTTCGCCTGCGTTCGGTCCGGGCGTCTGCTCGTATACGGCTCCGATCCTGAATCCGATCGCGAGACAATCGGAAACCGCGACGTTAACGAGAGGCGCGAGATGGGGCGAATAGCGGGCGGTCAGCCTGCGCTGCTCTTCGATCGATGCCGCGTCTTCCTTCGCGGGCATCCGAAATTCGATGAACGGCCCCTTGAATTGGTACGATCGGTTATCCGTTCCCGCGGTGAGGAGCGCCGTCAGCTCGGACGAACGGGAACGGTCTGCCGGGTTGGCCGCGAGATAGGCGTTCAGCCTGACCCATTGGCTCTTGAGGACGGAGATCCACATTCGCCCCGCTCCGGGCGCGAGCTCCAGATGATAGCCGTATCCCCGGCAGCAAAACGGCGGTTGTCCCGGATTGGCCGCGGCCAAATGGATATAGACAGGAACGGAACGTTCCTTGAACGCGAGCAACTCCCGAGGCCACTCGTGCATGCGACTTCCTCCCAACAAACGTAATAACAAGATTATACAACAGGAGAAGGCGAACAAGGGGCGAAAGCAAAACGACAAGCAAAAACGTCTCCGACGTCCTTGGACGTATTGAATCGAACGATTGTATAAACCGCTATGTGCGATATTTCGTACAAAACTTCTGCGACGGGGTGCCTCGCTCACCACTTTGTTCGATATTTCGTACAAAACCTTTGCTACGGACTACCTCGCTCACCGCTTTGTACGATATTTCGTACAAAACTTTGCGACGGACTGCCTCGCAAGCCACTTTGTACGATATTTCGAACAAAACTTCTACGACGGACTACCTCGAACGCCACTTTGTACGACTTTCCGCACTTTACCAAACAAGCAAACACGCCTTCGTCGTACTTAGACGCTGAAGCAGCTTTGCGTAGGTATCAGATGAGTACAAAGGAAATCGAAAACTTATACTTTCTGACACTCAGAAAAAAGCCAATCGACGCGTAAGCTTCTTGCTTTCGCGTCGATTGGCCTTTTGGGCTTGGCTTCGCTTACGATCCGGCCGTCGCCGCGTTACGCGCTTTGCCGCTTGAGGCGGCTTCTGCGTTGGGCGCGAAGCGTCTTGATCGATAGGATGATGCCTGTAAGCGTGAGGATGATCATGCCGATCGCCGCGGCGTCGATGAGGAGCGATACGTCGGTATCGCCGATTTTGCCTTCGTGAAGGTTTTTGATGAAGCCTATCGTTCCGCTTCCTTCGCCTCCGGGGCCTCTCATCCCGAAACCGGCTTGTCCGCCCGGCATTCCGTCCGTATCCTGCGATTGCGACGAATCTCCCGATCCCGCGGCTGACGCGTCGTACGAACTCCCGTCCGCAACCCCGCCGTTATCAGTGCCGCTGCCCATGCCCGTTCCGGAATCCTGCTGCGACATCTGCTGCATTTGCCCGAATGCCGGCCGCTGGCCGCCTTCCCCTTCGCCGCCCAAGATCCACTTCTCGCTGAGAAGCAATCCGGTAACCGATTGAAGCAATATAAACACCGAGCAGATCAATCCGATCCACAAATGCAATTGACGCGTCTTTTTCATTTATTTTCGACCTCCTGATCGTTCTTGCGACTTCTACCATCATGAGGGCTCAAACTTAAGCCTACCTTAGAACCTACTGAAAGTATTCTGAACGCCTTACGCGCATAAGGGTCTTGACTTTGCCGTACAAATCGTCGATGGACGCGAACGCCGCGGCTCAACTCGAGCTTACCGTGCACCGTCAGCTAAGGGAATGCAGCCCCTTATTCCTGGCGCTGGCCGACCCAATCCGCCAATACATCATCATGATGCTGACGAAACACGAAACGCTGAACGTCGCCCAGATCGTGGAACGTTCCCCGATGTCGAGATCGGCCATCTCCCACCCCCTGAAAATATTGCGACAGGCAAAGCTGATCGTCTCGAACAAGGTCGCGACGGAAATCTAATACGCCTGGACATCGAAGACTCCGTCCTTCAGCTGAAGGCGTTCGTAGAGACGACGCAACGGATCATCGAGATGAAAACCGCCGAGGCCGAATAGGCCTTTACTCTTAAATAACTAAGTAATTGGCTGAGTTCCACTCTGTTGTGGCTTAAAGACAGACAAATGAACTGTAAAACATGCAGTTATTTCGGCTAAAACTCAGATATCTGGTGAAATAGATGTAATACATACATTAAAATCACCAGATTTATCCTGCATCAGTTGAAATCCGCAAAATGAAGTGCACCTTTTGCATATAATGCATGCAAAGGCCTTACCATGTATCTTTTTTCATGCACATTTTACAGTTAAATATTCCAACTACGTTGTTTCTAAGCAACATTCACGCTGAACTCAGCCAAGTAATTAGACACTCGGTTGTTTAGTTGTTTAACAAAACGAATACCGTGAGGTACTATCGCATGACCAAGAACTCGACCATGAAAACCGCACTGATCACGGGAGCATCAAGCGAAATCGGAACGATATGTGACATCCGATAAAAAAGTAAGTAACTGACATTGACTTAGCACAGTTACCGGGTGTATACTGTGCTCAGTTGTTACACAGTAAGTGTGGCAAAATGAATCGCAAACATTAGGAGGTAATTATACACATGGCAAACGTATTGTTCGTCAAAGCAAACAACCGTCCGTCGGATCAATCCGTCAGCGTCAAGCTGTACGATACTTTCGTGGCCGCCTATCGCGCCAATAACCCGAACGACCAGATCACCGAGCTGAATCTTTTCGAAGCGGAACTGCCATACTACGATAATGAAATGTTGACGGGCTTGTACAAAGAAGCCCAAGGCTACGATCGCACGCCGGAAGAGCAAAAAGCGGCCGATACCGCAAACGGCTATCTCGATCAATTCCTGGCCGCCGACAAAGTCGTGTTCGCGTTCCCGCTGTGGAACTTCACGATTCCGGCGCAATTGCTCACTTACCTGTTCTACTTGAACCAAGCGGGCAAAACGTTCAAATACTCATCGGAAGGCCCCGTCGGACTTGCGGGCGACAAAAAGGTCGTATTGCTGAACGCGCGCGGCGGCGTCTATTCGGATGGTCCGATGGCGCAGCTCGAAATGTCCGTCAACTACGTTCGCAACATACTCGGCTTCTGGGGCGTGAAGGATGTCGAAACGGTCGTCGTCGAAGGCCACAACCAATTCTCGGACCGTTCGCAAGAAATCGTCGAAGCAGGTTTGGCGCAAGCGGCTAAAGTGGCTGCGGGCTTCTAATCTATACGAAAATCCCCGCCTTCAAGCTCAGCTTGAAGGCGGGGATTTTTAATGTTTATCGATGACGTTTCGCTATCCTTTGCTGGCTCCTCCGAAGCTGAAGCCTTGCGACATGAAGCGCTGACCGAAGACGTAGAGCGCTACGGCAGGAAGGGTATAAATAATCGAGAAGGCGGCCAGCTTGCCGTATTGCACGATTCCGTTCTGTCCGAAATACTGGTAGACCGTCACCGCCGCAGGCAGCTTCTCCGGACTCTGCAGGAGAATGAACGGCACAAGGAAGTTCCCCCAGCTGCCCGCGAAAGCAAATATGCCTATGGTGAAAATTCCGGGGAGCATGAGCGGCGCGACGACTATTCGCAGCGAGGTCCAGATCGACGCCCCGTCCACCCAAGCCGCTTCTTCCAGCTCAATCGGGACGGAATCCATGAAATTCTTCATCATCCAGATCGAGTAAGGCAGCGCGGAGGCCGTCAGGAACAGAACGGTGAAGAACAAGGAATCCTGCAGCTGAAAATAGAGAAAGAATCGATATACCGGTACCATGACCGCCGTAATCGGCAGTCCCGTCGAGAATAGAATGACGTACATGAAAGGACGCTTATACCGTAATTGATAACGGGATAACGGGTATGAGGCAAGCCCCGCCACAACGACGACCAACAGAGCCTGACCCAAAGCCAGAATCAGACCGTTCCCGAAAGACCGCTGATTCGCGGAACTGGTCAACGTCGATACGTAGTTGTCAGCCGTTAAAGCATCGGGAATTTTCAGCGCCAGCGTCGCATTGGAATCGAGCGAAGCCAGCACCAACCACAGAAGGGGAATGAAGAAGAGCAATCCGATCAGCGCGAGTATCGCATTGGGAAGCGTTCTTCCCAGGATAAAACGGTTTAATTTCTTCGGTTTCCAAGCTTTGTCTTCCATCTCCAAAGCCTCCTCGCAGATCGACTAGATTTTCACTTTTAATGCGCGCATGTAGATAAGACTTGCGACAATACCTATGACGAGCAGCATAAGGGAAATCGCCGTGCCATACCCCAGCTGATAATTGACGAAAGCTTGGTGATACATATAGACAGGAAGCGTCTCTGTAGAATTGCCTGGTCCTCCGCCCGTCAAAGCGTAGATCAAGGTGAAGGATCCGAGAGTCTGCAAAGTAACCAATACCATGTTAGTCACGACGGAAGGAAGAATCATCGGAATCGTTATCCGGGTCAAACGTTGAAAAGCGGACGCCCCGTCGATCATCGCCGATTCCTCTACTTCCTTCGGGACGTCTCCCAGCGCAGCTTGGAACACCATCATGGAGAAAGCCGTGCCATGCCACACATTGGCTACGATTACGGATACCATCGGAAAGGTATACAGCCAAGCGACCGGGGTCATCCCGACCGACTCCAGGAACGCGTTCGCCGTTCCGGTGTCGTTAAGGAAAGCGAACCAGACGAATGCGCACACGACCTCCGGGGCAACCCACCCCGCGATGACGATCGCTCCGATAACGCTTCGGAAGGCACGGCTGCGACCGTTCATCAGAACGGCAATCAAGAAGCCCATCACCTGCTGACCGATGATCGCCGAGAAAACAAGAAACACGATCGTATTCCATACCGACGTCCGGAAACCGGGGTCTTCGAACATATAAGTAAAGTTCTTAAAGCCGACGAACTCCGTCTGCGCCGCCGCAATGCCCGTCAAAGACATATTGGTGAAAGCAAAATAAAAGGTTAGGATGGTCGGCACGAAAAAAAACAATAACAGGAGCAGCCAACTGGGCGATAAGAACAATACCGCCCGCCACTGCGCATTGCCGTCCAGCCCCTTCTGCTTCTTCCGGGGAGCCTGCAGATCCAACGCCTTCATCTAGTCTCCTCCTTGCTAATGGGCGAAGCCGATTGCCACCGCTTTCCCGGGCAATCGGCTCTCCTCATCATTGCCTATTTACTTGGTCGTTACTTTATCCGCGCCAACCGTTCTCTCCACGTTCTTGGCGTACTCCTCCATCGCCGCCTCGGGGGTCAGATTCCCTGCCGCGACTTTCTCCACCATTTCCTGAATTTGCGTCGATACGCTTGGATATTCGGCATTCGCCGGACGAACGTGCGTGTAGGTAATGAAATCCGCCGCCACCCCGTACAAGGTGCCCTTCTGACCCGTGTACTCCGCATCCGCGGCCACGTCGGTTCTTGGCGTCAGCGCGCCGTCCAGAATAGCGAACGCTTTGTTATTCTTCGCATTGATAGCCAGCTTGATAAATTCGAAGCCAAGCTCCTTCTCCTTCGATTTCGCGCCAACCGCCAGCGTCCACCCGCCCGACATCGACGTAAAGCCAGGGTCTTCCCCGTTCTGGGTCGGCATCTTCACGAAATCGTAAACATCGAGCGCTTCCGGCCACGGTTTGCTGCCCGTTTCCGCCCAGCTGCCCGTCATCCAGTTGCCGTTCAAGACGATCGCAACCTTCTGGTTCGGCATCAGATCGGTTTCCAGCACCTGTCCGGCTTGCGCCGTAAGCACTTGCGAGAGCTTCGGTCCCATACCTCCGGAGTAGATATTGTTAATGAATTGCAGGGAGCTTAGAATACCGGGACTTTTCACAACCCATTTGCCGTTATCGTACAACGTGTCTTTCGTACCGTATAGCAGCATTTCGAACGTCTGCATCGTCGTGGCTTCCTGCCCGGCTTTGCCCGAGTTCATCCAGAACGGGATAATGTCCGGAAGCTTTTCTTTGATCGTCTTCGACGCCGAGAGAACCTCATCCCAGCTTTTCGGCTGCCACGGCACAGGAAGACCCGCTTTCTTAAACAGCTCCTTATTGTAGTAAAGCCCGCGCACGTCCGTAGAGAAAGGAACGCCGTAGACCTTGCCGTTCGCCGTTACCGCCGCTTTGATCCCCTCGTTGAACTTGCCCCAGTCTTCCCATGAAGCCACGTCCAGCTCCTGCAGGTAACCTGCCGCGCTATCCGCGTTGATCAGGAAGGAGTCTTCCGCCAGCACCTCGGGCGCCGTCCGGTCATCCATCAGCAGCAAGGGCGCCTTCGTCGAATATTGCGAGCCCTCGATCGGCTGCAGCTCTACCTTAACGCCCGCATGCGCCTGTTCGAATTCCGTCTTAACGCCGGCCAACCATTTTCCCCAATTGTCCGTTTCGTTCCATTTTCCGTAAGCGACCTTAATCGTCTTGGATTCAACGGGAGCGCCGCTGTCGGAAGAGTCGCTTCCGGATGGACTGGAATTCGAGTTATTATTTCCGCATGCGGTTAAAATGACGAGCATGATGACCATTGCCAGTCCGAGCCATTTACTTTTCTTTAGCATTTGCATATCTCCCCTTATTTGAATTCGTTTTCAAAACAAATTTCTAGAGTATTACGCATCACGCGCCTTAACGAATCGCCGCCTCCTTTCTTATCTTCTGGCCTTCATCTATCGCAGAAGCGGCTAAAGCCGCTCTCCGCTCCCCTTTCCAGGCGATCACGGGCTACTTCAAGCGAGTCAGAGAGCCGGATGGAATAGAGAAGCCGCAGTAGGATAGAATCAACTCGCTGAACAAAGCATTCGCCCATGAAAACCACTCTCTTGTATACTGCGAGCTGTCGTCGGCATGGAAGCCTTCATGAAGGAAATCGGTTCCGGCATCCGTGCGTTCCAAGACGTTCAGCAGCCGCAGCACTTCCTCTTCATCCAACGAGGTAAGAGCTTGCATCGCCAAAGAGATGTGCCAAATGTAGTTCTCCGGCGTATGAGGGCTTCCAACTCCCTCCGCAGCCGCGCCTCTGTAGAAGTATGGATTGCTATCGCTGAGTACAAACCTCCGAGTGTTCAAATAAATCGGATCGTCCGGCGCGCAATAACCGAGATAGGGAAGCGCAAGCAAGCTCGGAACGTTGGCGTCGTCCATCAGATGATACCCGCCAAGACCGTCCGTCTCATAAGCGTAGATTGGACCGAATTCCGGATGCTCGACAATCGCGTGGGCCGCGAGCCCTTGCCGAATTTCAGTCCGAAGAGCTTCCGCTTCCTTAGCCAGCGCCTCGTCCTGCAAAGCTTCCCGTGCCAGCTCCGCCATATACCCGAGCACGACTACCGCGAACATGTTCGACGGAATTAAATACCCGTAGGTACAGGCATCATCGCTCGGGCGAAATCCGGACCAGGTCATTCCGGTCACCGCGACCGGGCTACCCTTCCCTTCGCGGACTAGCGTATCGAGCGGCGGACAATTCGTTCTCTCGAACCGGTAAGAAGAGTCTGTCTCGTGGTTCTGCTCCGTACGCCAGACTTTCAGAATCAAGCGGCACGCATCGGAGAAAACCGGGTCCAGATGCGAGGTTCTGCCCGTTGTCTTCCACAGCAGATAAGCAAGCTGGATCGGATAACACAGCGAATCGATCTCGTATTTCCGCTCCCACAGCCAGCCGTTCATTTGCGTAAGATCGTCCTGATGGCCTTTGCCATTGTCGCTGTCATTGAAAGCATTGGCGTAAGGATCGAGTTGAACGTAGCGAAATTGCCGTTTGACGACGCGCTCGACGAGCTCTGCCAATTGCTCATCCCGCTGCGCCAGTATCAGATACGGCCGCACCTGCGCTGCCGAGTCCCGAAGCCACATCGCCGGAATATCGCCCGTGATGATAAAGGTCGTTCCGTCCGGTAAAGGCTTGACCGTCGTGCTCAACGTATTGGAGAAGCAATTGGCAAACATTCGAGCCAATTTAGGCCGATGCGGAAGCTTGGCCGCAACATCCTGAATCAGTTGATTCACCGAAGCCGGCAGTGACTCCGAAATCGTAATCATTTCAACAAACCCACCCTTCAGTTGTAAAGCGCTTTCATCCGAGCTCTAAAATCATAATAGTATATATAGCATGTCATTGTCAACATTATTTCATTGTTTATAATCCTATTATATATAATGATATATAATTATGCTCGCACACCAACCAAGCATGCCTATTTTTTCAGGAAGCGCCGTGAACGAGAAATGCGATCGCCTACAGAAAAAAAACGCAAAGCGTACGTCCGAATTACCGAACGCCGCTTGCGTTATTGGGGGCTCTGTCGTCTTTGGAATTGATTTATTCGCTATCGTTTTTCGGGGCCGGCCCGGTCGATCTGCCCTGGATCAGCTCCGCGTGCAGCGAGATTTTTCCCGGCAGCGTATCTCCTTGAATCAGTCTCAATACGCTGTCCACGGCCAGTCGGCCCAGCTCGCGTTGATTTTGCCGCAAATGGGTGAACGAATAATTCGCCGAGCTGCTCGACGGGCTGTCGAAGCATACGATGGATACGCTCTGAGGGATGCGCTTACCCAGTTTCTCTACCGCTTCTTTGGCAATTAACGCCAATTCGTACTCCAGCGCAAACAAAGCCGTAATTTGGGGATTCTTCCGCAGAAGCTGCTGAACGATCTCTACGTTCTGAGCCAAGAGCTGCTGGTTTAAGTCGTCATTAGCCGTCCAATGCATGTCCGTTATCCAGTGGGATCGGTCCAGGATGACCCCATGTTCTGCATGCGCTTGCACAAAACCTTCGATTCGGTCCTCTATTGCCACATTATCCGTAACCCTTGAGGCCAATAGCCCGATATGCCTGTGCCCGAGGCTCAGCAGATAAGCCGTTCCGGCCATCGCCGCTTCCACGTTATCCGTACTGATTGCGGTTGTAGCGGTCCCTTTCAAATAGCGGTCGACGAGCACATGGGGGAACTTCTCAATGACCAGCTTAAGTATTTCCTGGCTGAAATGCCTGCCGCGCGTCGGATAGATAATCAGGCCGTCCACCCCGAAGTTCCGCAGCATTTGAATCGCTTGCTCCTCGATATCCGATTGGGAGAAAGATAGCCGAAGCAGCAGAAACACGCCGCGCTCTTGCGCCGTCCTCTCCATCTCCACCAGCATTTCCTTGCCATAGCTATCGGTGAAATCCTCCATTACCAATCCAAGGACGACCTGACCGTCGCGTCCCGAGCCCTTAGCATTCCCTTCAACCTTCAAGCCGGGCTGCTCGGCGGGCAGGTTGTCCCGCTTAATAACGAACGAACCCCTGCCCGGCTGCCGCATGATCAAGCCGTCGTTGACGAGCATATCAAGCGCCTTCTTGGACGTAATCCGGCTGACTCCGAATTCCTCCAATAACTCCTTTTCCGAGGGGATTCGATCTCCAAGCTTATATTCGCCGGATTGAACTCGCTCTCGCAGGATAGCGTACATTTGTTCATATCTGGGTTTTAGCGACGAATTGTCGAACATGCATACTTCACCTTCATAACAGATTTGAAGTTAACAATTGCAGCAAGCTAATACCGATATCGATATTAATATAATATACTATGTCATATCATTTGTGCAACGGTCGTACGCCAACGCGGGAATCCTCATGATCTGCGCATGCTCGAGTACGCCTACGTCATCTGCGTTCCTGGTCACCAGCAATGCCGCAGACGGGCCGTCTTTTTTCTTCGACCACTCTACGATCGCTTCGGATTCTTTCAAACGCGGATCGAGGGAAATCCCCGCCTCCACGTGGGCGATCTTCACGCGGTCGGGCCGATGCCCTCCGCCATCCAGAGCATGTTCGCGCGCGTGTTCCAGGAACGGTTCCCGCGACCGGCAAAGAGCATTCCGGCAGACCGGAGATGGAAGTGTATCCACCGGGCGACATCTCGGCCGACGACTACCGCTACGAGGTTTGGATTCCGATCGCGAAGAAGTAGGTAGCGGTGCCGATCGCGAAATCCCGACATGCGAGTGAGTTAGCGGTCTGGGAGGACGTTATTTCGACGAAATGCGGACTTGGAGCGATTTAGCGGTGCCACGCGGCGTTAATTCGCCGAAAATCCCAAGTTTACGCGATTTAGCGGTGCCGGGCGACGTTATTTCGACAGATTACCGAGTTTGCGCGATTTAGCGGTATCTGGCGATGTTATTCCGGCGAAATGAGGACTTTGTGCGATTTAGCGGTGCCGGGCGTTATTATTTCGGCCTACAATCGAATTTGTCAGCAAGAGGTGCATCAGTTCTACGAGAAACTCCGCGTTCTTCTGGGGTTTCTTTTTTTCGAGAAGGGGCTTGTTTTGTTCAACATTGGACAGGTCGCGTATTCCCTGGATCCGCAGTCGTCTACAAGCGCGCTCCCTTCCGACAACCTGCCTCCTGGGGCCTCCCTTTTCTCGCCCGCGACTATCGACCAGTATTTCTTCGATTACGCCGCAAATAGTGTCGTTAACGCTCAAGCGTAATAATAATTGCTTTAAAGAGTAATATAAATTACGATGTGAAGTAAGAAAGTGGGGGATAAAGATGGAAGACATTCGGCTGAACGTCGCTTTGCTACGACAACGCGTACCTCATCTCACGAGCGCCGCACGGTCCGTCGGTTTGCGCGCGGCAACCGTATCCAATCTTTGTACGGGTAAAATCCATATCGGGAGGGCGGAAGTCCGTACGCTAGCGGCATTGGCTTCATTGGCCGGTTGCACGATGGACGATCTCATTATCCAAGGAGGAAAATTCGAAATGATCGAAACCGGAATCAAAACGTTGGATTTGTTCGCTCCGCTCACCAAAGGCGGAACCGCAGGACTTGTCGCCAGGCCGAAGATGGGGCAATTGGTCATTCTGGCCGAGCTCTTCTTCCTGCTCCGCAAGCAAGGATTCGCGACGGCCCTGTTAAAACCCGATGGCCGACATCCCGAAATCGACGACGTAACGGAAGACGCGGAGTTCGTGTGCGCCGATGCGGAAGAGGCTTTCTCGCGGCTTAGCCGGATCGGTTCCACGAAAGACGTCGTCATTGCCGCCGATCGCTCCCACGTCACGAACAATGAAATTTATCGGCTTCAGGATCGCCTTCGCGAGGCGGGAGTGACCTCGCTGACGACGCTTCTCGTCGATTTGAAGGGCGAAGCCGTCGACGAGGAATTGCCGTTCGGCCCGTTGGAAACCTTATGGCAATTCGATGCCGATCTGGCGGTCAGGCACGTCTATCCCGCCGTTAACGCCGTCCTTTCGGCGTCGGAAATCTTGGAAAGCGCGCGTGCCGACGCCGCGCACCTATCCGTCCAGCAGAAAGCGAAACGACTGCTACGGAGGTATAAAGAGCTTCGGTTCCTCGTTCAGGCACACGGGTTAGAGGCGCTGCCGCCCCAAGAAGCGCAGACTTTCATTCGGGGCGAGCTGCTCGAAGCCTACTTAACCCAGCCGCTATACGTCGCCGCCGCTTTTACCGGTAAAGCCGGTACAACCGTTGCTCTGCAAGACGCGCTTCATGACGTGCAACGCATTCTCGAAGGAGCCGAGGATCATCGGGAAGCCGATCAATTGATGTATATCGGGCAGTTGCCTCACTAGAGATAATCGCCTAACGAATAAAGCCCTTCTCGCTTGCTCGCCATCTCTTATCTTGGGCTTAGCCAAACCAGATCCTTACGCTCCCGCTGACGCCAGCAGCGTCTGCAGGCTCGTCTGCAGCGTCAGCACCGCTTGCTTCGCCTGAATGATCTGCTCTTTCAGCGCGATGACCGCTTCCAGATCGGCGACGCCCGTGCCGACGTCGTCCGCTTGCTTGGCCGCTTTCACTTGCGCCCAGAGCGCTTGCTTCTGCGCGCGCAGCGTCTGAATCGACGCGTGCTGCGCCTTGATCTGCTCCGCCAACGCCTTGGCGTCTTGCTTAAGCGCCGCTTTCCGCTCCTTCGTCAGCGCCTTGCGAGCCGCCTTGTTCGAAGCGCGCAGCGCCTGAATCTGGGCGACGAGGGCCTGTTGCTGGGCTCTCAGCCCGACGAGCTGCGTCTTCAGCGAAGCGGTCTGTTCCTTCCAAGCCGAATGCTTGGCCGCTTTATCCGTCCCCGTCTCGGTTCCCGTTCCCGTGCCCGTCTCCGTCGCCGCGAAAGCCGACTGTGCCGACCCGATCGTCAGCGCCAGCGCGAGCGCGGCCACGGTCCATTTCTTCTTCATCTTCATTTCCTCCTCTTTCGTCGAGTGGTCTTGCTCTTCCCACTCTACAGGGGAAATGTATCAAAAGTTTGTCACGCGTTACGGACCGCCGACCGGCAGCTCGATGCGGATCGCGGTGCCTTTGCCCGGTTCCGACTCCGCCCGGATCGTTCCGCCGTGGGCTTGCACGATGTGCCGGACGATCGTCAGCCCCAGCCCGGAGCCCTTGGACGCGCGGCTCGAATCGGCTTTGTACAACCGCTCGAACAGATGCGGCAGATGCTTCGGATCGACGCCTTGCCCGTCGTCCTCGACGACGATCGTTGCCGTGCGCCGGCCGCCTTGCAGCCGAACGGCCACTCTCGTCCCCGGCGGATTATGGTCGACCGCGTTGCCGATCAAGTTCACGAACGCCTGCTTCATGCGGTCCGGATCGACCCGCGCGATCACTCCAGCCGTTAAGTCGCCTTCGAAGGCGAAGACCATGCCCGCCTGCTCGGCTTTCGGCGACAACTGCCTGACGGTCTTCTCGGCGAGCGCCGCCAGATCCGTCTTGCGAAAGTCGAACCGCACCCGGTGCTCCTCGAACGCCGACAGCTCCTGCAGCTGGTCAATCAGCTTGCCGAGCCTCGCGGTCTCGCTCAACCCGAGACCGACGAATTCCTTCTGCTCGTCCCCCGTCAGGATGCCGTCCGAGATCGCTTGTAGCGTGCCCCGGATGCTCGTCAGCGGCGTTCGCAGATCATGCGAAATTTCCGAGATAAGGCGGCTTCTCTGATCTTCGACGCGCTCCATCCGCTCCGCCATCACGTTAAACGATTCGCCGAGCCGCGCGATTTCGTCGTTCCCCCTCGTCTCCACCCTGCTCGTGAAATCCCCTTGCGCGATCGCGACCGCGGCGTTGCCCATGCGGCGAATCGGAGCGACCAACCTTCTCGTCGCGAACCAGAGCAATAGTATGACCGGTCCCGCGCACAAGAGCGCGACGAGCCAGATGCTCCGGCGAATCGGCATCGCAAGACGTTTAACGTCCGCGCTCGGCTCGTAGACGAATGCCGAAGCGGCGACTTGTCCGTTCTTCAGAAGCGGAAAGCCGACGACGACCATGGTCGCGTCTTGTTTGCGCAGCTTCGCGACCTTCTCGACGCGGTTCCCTTCGCTTACCGAAGCAACCCAGCCACGGACGTCCGGCTTGACCCCGATCTCGTACAGGTCTTGCTTCAGAAACTTGACCCTCTTGCCGACGACGCTAATCCGAACGCCGTTTTCCTGCTCGATCTCCCGGAGCCGCTTGCGAAATTCGGCCAACGACGTCTCGCCGCGCGAGTAGGCGCCGTACGCCCGTTCGACGCCGGCGGCGCGTTCGCCCAGCCGATCGAAGCTTTGGCGGTAGAAATCCTTCTGAACGACCCAGTTGATCGTCGCCGTCAGCAGCAGCAGGACGACGACGCCGATCGCGACGGAAGCGAAAAGAGTTTGGCGGAACAACGAACGGGTCGGCCGCGTCGCGGGCCTCATGGACCGACCTCGAACTTATAGCCGACGCCCCATACGGTACCGAGGTTCCAGCCTTCGCCCGGCCCGAGCTTGCGGCGGATGCGCTGGACGTACAAGTCCACGACCCGGTCTTCGCCGTCGAAATCCCATCCCCACAACGCGGCGATGAGATCTTCGCGGGACAGCACCTTCCCCGGTCGCCGAGCCAAATAGGCGAGCAGCTCGAATTCGCGGCGCGTTAAGCTGGCCGTCTCTCCCCCGACCGACACCTCGTACGACTCCGGCCGCAGCGTCAGATTGCCGGCGAACAGCGTTTTTCCGTCACGGCTCGAGCCTTTATTCCCGACCTCGGAATCCGCGACCCCGCCGCGCCCTGCCCTTCTTAGCACGGTAGCGATGCGCGCCAACAGCTCGTGGGGGTCGAACGGCTTGACCAAGTAGTCGTCGGCGCCAAGCTGAAGCCCTTCGATCCGCTCATGAACTTCTCCCCGCGCGGTCAGCATCACGATCGGCGTATCGTCCCCGTTCTCCCTAAGCCTCCGGCATACCGCCCAACCGTCGAGCTTCGGGAGCATCAAGTCAAGCACGACGAGATCGTACGCCCCCTCGCCGATAAGCGCCAGAGCCCTCTCTCCGTCGTACGCTTCCTCGACGTCGTAGCCGTTCTTGGTCAAATACAATTTCGTAATCTTCACGATGGACGAATCGTCGTCGACGATCAAGATTCGCTTGCGGATAAGGCTTCCCCCTTGCCCCTGTCTCCAGCGATCCGGAGCCCTTCTATTCTATCGCCAGTATAGCACCCGCAAGCGGCCGCAAACACAGAAAAAAGAGCACCCGCCGCTTCCGCGCGGATGCTCTTCGCCGGACCGAAGGCTCAGACTTTCGTCAACGTATAGACTTTGCTTTTGGCGTCGTAACTCAGCTTGTATTTCCCTTCGAAAAACTTGACCGCCAGAAACTTCGGATTCGTATCTACGTACTTGTTCGTCACGGCGAACTTGATCGTCTTCGGATGACCGCGGTTTTCCATTTCGCGAAGCAGGAACACCCGGAGCTCTTCCGTCGTCTTCAGCTTCATGCCATCGACTTGGGGGAACGTGTTGACGTCCGGATAACCGAAGCCGCTCCACTCGCGCGAGTTCATCATGAACATGGCGTCCTTCAAATAATACGCATAGTCGACCGTCTTCTTCCCGTCCGCCAACGTCGCGTCCAAATACCGCCATTTGCCGTTCACGTACACCATGTTCCACGCATGCTGCCCGACGATGGAATTGCCCGTCTGCGGCATGTCCGGAATGCCGGCCCTCATCGCCAGGTAGTGAAAGAGGGACGCATAGTGTACGCACACCCCTTTGCCCGCGTCGATCGCTTCCAAGGCGTTCTCCCCCGAGACGTAGTCCGTGCCTTTCGAATATTTCACGTGGGCGACGACGTAGTCGAAAATCGCCTTGACCTTCTGCTCGTCCGTCATGCCCGGCTTGACGATTTTCTTGAGAATGAGGTCGGCCTTGGCATAGAGCTTCTTGTGGACGCTATCCGGCTGCGCCGTCATGACGGCCGTCTCGCCCGGCTTCATCACCCGCGCTTCGGCCACGTAGCCTTCCCCATCCCAGTTCGTGTAGACGAACGTGCCGTACATCACTTTGGATTGGCGGAAACGAATGTTCTCGAGGCCGCTCTTAAACGTGAACTTGATTTCGTAATCCGGCGCCCATAGCTCCAAGATCGCAAAACCGATATCGACTCGTTGGTAGGCGCTGCCCGAAAGCTTCACGCCCGTCGTGATTTCCTCGAGATGATAGCGAATGTAATCGTCGGCGTCCGCCTTGGATTCGAAATCCATATAAGCGTAATTGGAACCAACGGAGATAAGCGCCTTCCGGTTCTCCCCGTTACGAGGTAAAATACCCCGGATATTGTTGGCCGAATATCGCTCCGCGCCTTTCTCCGCTTGCGCTAAGGTAAACGGCTTCGACGGTTCGAAGTTGCCGCCAACCGCCTCCATGACGCCGTAATTCAGCACGTTCGCCACCGCGTGGAAGTCGGCCGGCTTAATCGATCCGAAATCCTTCGTCGGCACGTCCCGTCCCAGCACGTAGGTCAAGCTTCTGGCTATTCGCTTCGCCGCTTCGCTCCGCGTCATCGTCCGGTTCAAATCGTCGAGCCCGTCGATGAGACCATATAGGAACGCTTCGTTCACGTAGTTCGGCGTATTCTCGTCGAAGCCTTCGCGTTCGATCTTGAAGCCTTCGAGCGGCTCGTCCTCTCCGAAATAAAGCTTGGCCAGCTCGTCGACCGTAATCGCGTCCGCGGGCGCGGATTCGGCGCGGGCGGCGGGCATGGCGGGCAGCAGCAGCAACAAACAAAGCAACGCGGACAGCAACTTCCTATTCAAAATAATTCCTCCAGACGCGACAAAATTCGACTCTTTTTCGAACCATTGTAGCACGGAGCGGAAAATATAGGCCATCCTTAATATTCCAGATTCTACCTTTGTCACAAATTCGGACGCTCCCCCGTCTTAGTTGCAGATCGAATTCGAGGAGGAATCGGAATATGGAAAACAACGCGAACGCTTACGACGTCGCCGTCATCGGAGGAGGGGCGGCCGGCTTGATCGCGGCGATCGATTTGGCGCGTTCGGGCCTGTCGGTCGTCTTGTTGGAGAAAGCTCACAAGCTCGGAGGCCGGGCGATGACCGTAGAGAAGAACGGCGCCCGGTTTAATCTCGGAGGCCATGCGCTCTACCTCGACGGCGAAGCGAATGCGATCTTCCGGGAATACGGATTGCGGCTGGACGGCGGACCGCCGCAGACGAAAGGCGTCGGCATCTGGAACGGGAAGCTTCCGCCTCTGCCCGGAGGGGCTGCCGCCCTGTTGACCTCCAAGCTTCTGTCGTGGCCGGGCAAAATCGAGCTGGCCCGAATCATGACGAAGCTTCCGAAGCTCGATACGGAAGCCTTGTCCGAAATAAGCTTGCGGGAATGGGCCGAACGGGAAATCCGCGACCCGATGGTCAGGAACATGACGTACGCGCTATGCCGGACGTCGACGTACAACAAGGACATCGACCTTCCGATCGCCGGCCCCGTCCTTCGGCAACTCGAACGCTCCCTTCGCAAGGACAGAATCCGCTACTTGGACGGGGGCTGGCAGACGATCGTCGATCAACTGCGCGATCTGGCGCTTCGCTCGGGCGCGACGATCTTGACGGGGCAAAGCGTCGCGGACATCGAGCATGACGGCGCGGTCCTCGGATTGAGGCTAAGCGACGGCACGACGCTGAGCGTACCGCGCGTCGTTAGCGCGCTGGCTCCGCGCGAGACGTTTCGGCTCGTCCGCGACGCGGACCATACGGCGCTTCGCGGATGGAAAGAAGACGCGCGGCCCGCGATGGCGGCCTGTCTCGACCTCGCCCTTCGCAAGCTGCCGGTGCCCGGCCGCAACCTCGCCATCGGGCTCGATAGGCCGATCTTCGCTTCGAACCACTCGTTCGGCGCCAAGCTTAGCGATAACGGCGACCAAGTCGTTCACCTCGTCAAATACAACATGGCGGGAGAAGGAAATCCGCAAGAGGACGAGCGGATTCTCGAGCAGGCGATGACGCTGCTCCATCCGAATTGGCAAGCCGAGCTCGTCGGGAAGCAGTTTCTTCCGACGATGACCGTCTGCCACGATTTCATGCATCTCCGCCGGAGAGACCGGCGGCCGGGACCGGCCGTCCCGGAAATTCGCGGCCTCTACGTGGCAGGAGATTGGGCGAGCCACGGAGAATGGCTCTTGGACGCGGCAGCTGCCAGCGCCCGGAGAGCTTCGAAGCGAATCATCGAAGAGCTTGCGCGCGAAGGAACGGGAGACGCCGGACGCGCGTTGGCCGCACATCGCTAAGAAAGGGGACCTCCCCATGACGGAATCTCTATTCACGGACGAAATCTATCAAACGTACAAACCTTTGCTCTTCTCCTTGGCCTATCGGATGCTGGGAAGCGCGGCCGACGCCGAAGACGTCGTTCACGACGCGTTCCTCTCCCTGAAGGACGCATCCCAGGAAGCGATCCAGAACACGAAAGCCTATTTATGCAAAATCGCCACCAACCGTTGCATCGATCGCCTGCGATCGGCGCAAAGCCGGCGCGAAATCTACGTCGGTCCTTGGCTGCCCGAGCCTCTCGTCGAGAGCCCGATCGGGAATGGCGATCCTTACAGCTCTTATGCGCGGAACGAATCGCTGTCTACCGCATATCTCTTGCTGCTGCAGCAGTTATCATCGACGGAACGCGCCGTCTTCCTGCTCCGGGAAGCCCTTCAATACGAATACGACGAGATCGCCGGCATCGTGGGCAAGAGTCCCTCGAATTGCAGGCAGATTTTCTCGCGCGCCAAGCGCAGCATTGGACAGCATTCCCCGGACGGAGACGGAGATGGGCAATGGGCAACCGCGATGCCGGGATCGGACGATACCGCCCGCAAAGTCGCCGATCTGGTCGCCCGGTTCATCGCCGCCTTGGCCGCCGGCAATCCGGGACAGCTCATGAACGTGCTATCCGCGGATGTCACGCTGCTGTCGGACGGCGGCGGCAAAGTCAACGCGGCTATCCGCCCGATCGAAGGCGCGGAACGCATCGCCAAGTTTTTCGAGGGCTTGTCGAAGAAACAGTCCTCCAGCTTTTCCTTCCGAGTCGCGACGGTCAACGGCCTGCCCGGCATCGTCACGTACGAAGGCGGACGGACGCAAAGCGTCATCTCCTTCCGGGCGACGGCCGATCGGATCGACGGGATCTACATCGTCGTTAACCCGGATAAGCTGACTCGCGTGCAGTAAGCTATTCACGACGAAGGACGAAGAGAAACCATTTTGGCGTAAACACGGGCCTGATGGAACGCGATCTCTCGGGTTTCAGTCGTCGCCAAAGCGCTGCTGATCCAGACAAACTGCAAAAGTACAGGTTGATCCATCCCAAATCGGCAAAACGACCGAACAACCTGCGCCCACTACAGTTTGTTGAGTTGAAAGGGCTCATTTTCCATAAAAATCGGCAAACAAACTGCATTTTTGCTGGTTGTCCACAAACTTTGAAGATCTAGCCCAAACAAACTGCACATTTGCAGTTTGTCTGGTCCATCGGTGCCATAATGGCAAAGCATGGACGCGATTGTTACCGGACAGTCGTCAGCGGTTCGGCGGCATCGGCGAGAACGGCGGTCCCTCATTCCGTGCAAAGCCATCCGACGACATTCGCGGCAGAACGTTCGCGTCTGGAAGGACGCGTCGTCGAATTACTCCAAGATCTCCACGTCGATCAGCTTAAACCGCGTCACGTCCGCCAAGCCGCGGTTCGTGATGCGGATTTCCGGGATGACCGGCAGCGCGATGAGCGAGAACGTCATGAACGGCGCGTTCAGCGGGCAGCCGATCCGCTTCCACGCGTCTTCCATCCGCGCGACCTCGACAACGACTTCATCCAGCGACTTCTCGGACATGAGGCCCGCGATCGCCATCGGCACTTCCGCGAGCACCCGGCCGTCCTCGACGACGATCATGCCTCCTCCGATGCGGACGAGCTCGTTCGCCGCGAAAGCCATGTCGGCCTCGTTCGTGCCCATGACGAGCAGGTTATGGCTATCGTGCGCGACCGTGGACGCGACCGCTCCCGATTTCAATCGGAACCCTTGCGCGAACGCGAGCGAGATCTCGCCCGTGCCGCGATGGCGCTCGATGCAAGCGAGCCGGATCACGTCTTGCTCCGGGTCCGGCAGAACGATGCCGTTCTCGACGCGAAGCGTCGCCGTCCGCTTCTCCGTTCTCGCGCTGTTCTCGATCGCGCCGATGACGTTGACCCGGGTATGGTCTTGGCCCGGGCGGCGGCTCGCGAGCTTAAAGTCGTCCGGCGTCAGCGCCCTCTTCACGTTCATCGAATTGCGGATATGCTCGGGATATACGAAGTTCGGAAATTCCGCCGCATAAGCGCCATTGTCGTAAACGACTTGCCCGTCCGCGAGGACCGTCGAAGGCGTCATGTCGCGCAGATCGTCGATGAGCAGAATATCCGCGCACTTGCCCGGCGCGATGCCGCCGAGATCCTGGTCGAGCTTGAAGTAGCGCGCGACGTTGATCGTCGCCATCCGGATCGCCGTCACCGGGTCGACGCCCTCTTCGATCGCGCGTCTCACGACGTGGTTGATATGCCCCTTCTCGACGAGCGTCTGCGGCATGACGTCGTCGGTGACGAGGGATATGTTATCCGTGTTGACCTTGTCCTCGGTAACGATCTTGATGACTTCCTTCACGTCGTGCCACGCGGAGCCTTCGCGAATCATGAGATGCATGCCCATGCGGACCTTATGCAGCCCTTGCTCGCGCGTGATGGTCTCGTGGTCGGAGGTAACCCCGGAAGCGATGTAGGCTTGGAGCATCGGATCGTCGTCGCTTGGAAAATGTCCCGTCACGGTGCCGCCGCTTCTCATCGTCGCTTCGATTTCCCCGAGCATTTTCGGATCGCCGTACACGACGCCCGGGAAGTTCATGACTTCTCCCAACCCGACCACGTTGTTCCACTTCAGGCCCTCTTCGATATCGGCGACTTCGAGGCGCGCGCCCGCGTCCTCCAGATCGTTCGTCGCCGGCACGCAGGACGGGAATGTCGTGAACACCTTCAGCGGCAATCGCTGCCCTTCCTCGTGCATGAGGCGGACGCCTTCCGAACCGAACACGTTGGCGATCTCGTGCGGATCCATGAAGATGCCGGTCGTCCCCTTCGCAAGCGCCGCCCGGGCGAATTCGGTCACGGAGAGCATCGTGCTCTCGACGTGCATATGTCCGTCCAGCAACCCCGGCGCGATGTAGCGGCCTTGGGCGTCGACGACCTTCGTCTCCGGCCCGATCGCGCGCGCCGCGTTGCCGACGTAGGCGACTCTGCCCGCCGCGATCGCGACGTCGATATTATCCAATATTTCTCCGGAGAACACGTTCACGAGCTTGCCTCCCCGGACGACGACGTCCGCGAAAGCCTGCCCCAGCGCGACTTGGGCGAGCGTCCGGCTGACTTCGTGCAGTTGATTTCTCGGTTTCATGGGCATTCTGACTCCTTTTTGGTTAAAGATCGAATGACGATCGATGCGATGTCACAAAACGAATTCTCTAGCTGTCATATCTATGTAACCAAGCAAACACGCCTTCGACGGTCCGGCCGGACGTCGAGGCAAACGACAAGGAGCGATTGAAGATGGAACTGAGAATCAAGAGTCAACAAGCGAATCCCGAGGCTTACAAGGCGATGCTGGATCTGGAGCAATTTATCGTGAAATCCGGCTTGGACAAAAAAACTTACGAGTTCATCAAGCTGCGCGCCTCGCAGATCAACGGCTGCTCGTACTGCATCGATATGCACTCGAAGGATTTGCTCGCCATGGGCGAGAGCGTGGACCGGCTGCTGCTGCTGTCCGCTTGGCGCGAAACGCCAATCTACTCGGACGCGGAACGCGCCGTGCTCGAGCTGACCGAATACGCCACGAAGCTGTCCGAGGCGGGCGTTCCGGACGACGTCTACGCTCGCGTTCGCGCCCACTTCGACGAGAAGCAATACGTCGACCTGCTCATGGCGATCAGCGTCATCAACGCCTGGAACCGCATCGGCGTCGGCACGGGCATGTTCCCGGGCTGCTTCTGACCGCTAAGCTAACCGAAGCGCGTCAGCTTATCCGGGTTACGCACCATATAAATACTGCGAACGCGGGAGCCCTCGGGCTCCCTTTCCATTTCCAGGCAGAGAACGATCGTCGCTTGTCCGTCCCTGTACAGCGCTAGCCCGGGCTCTCCGTTCAAGCGAACGCGCCGAAAGCCTTCCTTGAACGCGCCTTTGGCGACGATCCCCTCGAAGAACGCCTGGACGCGTCCGATGCCGATAATCGGGTTGAGCGCCGTGCGGACTTTGCCGCCGCCGTCCGACAAGAGCGTCACTTCGTCCAGCAGGAAAGACAGGAGCGGCTTGAAGTTCCCCGTGTCGGAAGCGCGCAGGAAAGCGTCGATGAACCGTTCGCGGGCCTCTTCCCTCTCCTCGTCCAGCGAGGAGGGCGGAGCGGAAGACGCGGAGGGAGCCGCTTCCTTGACCTTCGCCTGCGCCCGGCTGAACGTCTTCCGGCAGCTCGCTTCCGTCTTGTCGAGCATGTCCGCCAAGTCCGCGTACTCGAAGCCTATCGTTTCCTTCAATACGTAGATCGCCCGCTCGAGCGGCGACAGCTTCTGCAGCAGGACGAGATAGGCGTAGCCGATATTTCCCCGGCGCTCCGCCGGATCGCTCCAGTAACCCTCGCCCCCGCGTCCGCCTGCGGCCTCGTCCGGCAGCGGCTCCGGCAACCAAGATCCCGTATACGCTTCGCGCCGTCGTTTCGACGATTGAAGCTCATTAAGGCAGCGGTTGGTCGTCATTTTCGCCAAATACGCTTTCTCGTTCCCGATGCCGGCCGCATCCAGCCGCATGTACCGGGCGAACACGTCTTGGACGATATCCTCCGCGTCCGACGCGCTGCCGAGCATGCGGTAAGCTAGCCCGAACAGCATCGGCCGGTGTTCCGCGTAGTGCGCTTCTTGTGTCGCCATTCGCTCCGCTCCCCTTTGCCGCTATTATACCAAATTGCCCTCGGATGAGAAAAAAAGGCTTTCCCCCGTCATCCGCGATGACGTAGGGAAAGCCCTCTTGCGCTTATGCCGCTTGCTTAACGATTACGGTTCGACGCCCCAAGCCAAGCTTCCGGACACGTAGGCGGGAACCTTCGTCCAGTCGACGTAGCTCGTATCCGTGGAATCGAACGAATAGTCGCCCGTTTGCGTGTAATTCGTCCAGTCCGATTTCGAGGACCGGGTTTGGATCTCGATACTCTGACCGGCGGCCAGGGAACCCGCTCCGCTCGTGAAGCCGATTTCCAGGTAATAGTCCGCCCCCGTTTTCGGAGTCGTCATGCTAATGAAGGAACCGGTGACATTGGAGCTGCCGATCGTCGACCAGTCGCACCAGAAGCTTTGCGCTTGCACTCCGTCGATCGTGTAATAGTATCTGAGCTTCACGTTCGACAGCGTGACGGCGGACGTTCCGGTGTTGACGAGCTTGAACCGCGGATTGAGCGTATTCGACGCAGACGTCGTCGTCCCGTTGTACATTTGGACCTTCAAGCTGCTTGTCATGCCGGTCGTATCGACGACGGTGACGGCGAGATTCGCCGCGGAGCCCGCGCTGAAGTTGAACGAGAGCGTCGTCGTCCCGACCGCCTGCGCGGCCAAGTACTCTTTCTTGATCGTGACGGCGGAGCCGGAAACCGTATAGTCCGTGCCCGAGACAAGCGTCGCCGTTCCGTTCTTAATGCTGCTGAGCGTGTTGCCGTTCAGCGTCATCGTCACGGCGATGTCGGCCTGATTGGCCGTCTTCTTGTCGAACGCGGCGGTCGTCGGGCTAATCGTGGAGCTCACGACCGATGTGTCGACAATGCTTACCGCGAGGTTTTGCGTGGCGCCGGCGCTAAACGTAAAGGTGAGCGTCGTCGTCCCGACCGCTTGCGCGGCCAAGTATGCTTTCTTGATCGTGACGGCGGAGCCGGAAACCGTATAGTCCGTGCCCGACACGAGTGTCGCCGTTCCGTTCTTGATGCTGCTCAGCGTATTGCCGTTCAGCGTCATCGTCACGGCGATGTCGGCCTGATTGGCCGTCTTCTTGTCGAACGTGGCGGTCGTAGGGCTGATCGTGGAATTGCTCGTCACATTGACCGGATCGGCGTATAAAATGCCGCGTCCGTTCGTGCCGAGGTAGACGCGTCCGTAAATTCGCGGATCGCCGGTGATCGCCATATTGATCTTGGCGTATTGGTGCTGATCGTCGTTGATCCGGACCCAGGTCGCGCCCGTATCGTCGGAGCGGAACACGCCGCGCACGCCATCGATCTTCGCTACGGTATAGAGCGCTTGGTAGCTTTGACCCGGCGCGGCCATGCCGAAGCCGATCAAGTCCGCTTCCTGCACGTTCGTCAGCTTGGAGAAGCTCGCTCCGGAGTTGGTGGAATGCCATAAGCCGTATTTCGATTCCACCGTATTGCCTCCGGCGAACCAGATGTCCCCTTCGATGCCCGGAACGGCTTTGATGCTGAGTTGGGCTTGGTTCGGCTGCAGGCCGGCCACGTCGTTCGTCGGCAATCCCGTCGCCGCCGTAGCGGTAAACGTAACCCCGCCGTCCGTGCTGATGTAGAAGGTGCCGGCGTAGAACGCATAAAATTTGTTCGGGTTAACGCGGTCGGACAGCACCTTCGCTTTCGCGGGAACGCCCGTGCTCGCGGTCCAGGAATTACCGGACGTCTTGGAATAGTACACGCCGATGTCGCCCGTGCTCCACACGATCGCGTTCCCGTTCGCCGATACGGCGACTTGACCGTTGCCGACCGTCGTCGTCGTGCCGTTCGACGGTTCGGAGCTCGGCATATACCAGTTCGATCCCCCGTCGCTCGATAGACCGATCGATTTCATGTTCGCGTCGGCGGACTTATCGGCGCTTCCGATCCGAACCATAAAGGAAGGATTCAGCTCCGCGTAGTCGATGCTTTGCGTCGACGCGTAAGACGGCTGCGTCTGATAAGTCGTCGGCGCCTGGGTCAGATCCTCATGCCTGAAGCCGGAGATGTCGCCGAGCGCGCTAATGAGATGGGAAGTGCCGGAAGGAGGGCTGATCAGGCCGAGCACCGCCGTTTCTTCGATACCCTTGGCCGCAACCGCGATGTTCACCGTCCCCCCGGTATCCCAGGCCGTCAAATTGTTAGAGCCGTAGATCGTCGCCCCGGTTCCGTACAGCATCCGGTTCGAGTTAAACGGATCGATCTCCAGATCGCCTATCATCCAGCCAATCAAAGGGGAAGGAATCGGCGGAGCTGCCGTCTTCCCGAACGTCAGCCACGGAGCGGCCGAGATGTCCTGCGAGTACCGAAGCGTGCGGTTCGGGTAGCCGTTCCAGTCCCAGATCCGGCTCCACGTCGTTCCGCCGTCCGTGCTGCGGAAAATGATCGCGTCCGGCCACCAGGAGTTAAGCGTGGCGACCATGACGGTGTTCGGATTCTGCGCGTCGACCGCAAGTCCGCCGTAACCGTAATAATTGTCCGTGCTGCTGCCCGGAACCGGACTGATTAGGGTCCACGTTCCCGTCGCGGTATCCAGCTTCCAGACGTCGCCTTTGGACCCGTCGTAAGGTCCAACGCCGTTGCTGTAGCTAATATAAAGCTTGCCCGTGGAGGACAACACGCCGTGGTGCGGCAAATACCCTGTCGGCTGCCCCGGTACGGCCGCCCAAGTCGCGCCGCCGTCCGTGCTCTTGAAAACGCTGTTCCCGGTATCCGCCACGCCGACGTAGATCGTCTGCGTCGCGTTGCCCAAGCTTCCCGTGCTCTTATCGAACGTGATCCAAGCGAGGCCGACGGTATCGCTGCCGTACTCCTGACCCGGGAACTGAATGTAAGTGCCCGTATTCGTGAAGCTCGTCACCTTCGCCCAAGTGACTCCGTAGTCCGTGCTCTTCCATAGCCCGTTGCCGCTACGCGCGCCGTAGAACAAGATACTGTTCTTGTTCGGATCGATCATTAGCCGCTCGCCCATCGACCTGCCCGGCATGTTGCCGCCGACTTTGAACGGGAGCGCCGTCGTCTGCCAAGTCGCCCCTTGATCGGTAGAACGCATGATCTGGCCGTTGTCGTCCCAAGCGTTCGTGTACGTGCCCGTAGCCATGTACACGCGGTTCGGATCGATCGGGTCGGTGGCGAGCGCATCGACTCCGTTCTTGTTCCAATCCGTCCAGCCGACCGAATCGTTAAGCGGAATCCAGCTGCCGGTCGTCTGGTTCCACCGGTACGCTCCTCCGATATCGGTTCGCGCGTAAATCAAGTTCGGCTGCGTCTGGTTAAAGATAATGCCCGGCACGAAGCCTCCCCCGGCTCCCGTGACGACGCTCTTCCAATTGTACGCTTCGCTTCCGGCGGCATGAACCTTCGCCTGCGGCGCCGAGAAGAACGGCACCACGACGGACGCCAGCAAAACAACCAAGCCCGACTTGCGGATCAACTTCTTAATCACGATCGAAACCTCCTTATGAATGGTAAGATAGAATACCGATTCAAGGCGGCAGGAAGCCCTATTCGCTGCTCCCCCGCGCCACGACAAAAATCACCCCCTTTCCGTTTACGGACTTGGACTGAATCCTGAATCGATTGGATGAACTCGGAGCTCGATATCTTAATGCGTAATGGACGGTAAAGGTAGGTATTGCTCGTAGGGTGTTGACCGAGGTGCGAGAAGAGAAGCGATTGCATAGAGGACTGAAGGTTTCCGTTGCGGGAGATCCAAAGAGGAAAAGATTGCGCTTTCATTGTACTAGAGACCGAGCTTCGTTCGGGAGTGAAAACGGTCGCGGGCGACGGACGGCCGTCGGTTGTTTTCGAACCGTTTTCCAACCGCCCCCTGCCGCGATCGCACCGTTTTCTCCGCCAACCCACGAAAATGCCCGGTCTATGTACGTTGAACTTAAGTATCGAGATCCAAGTACCTGAAGCCCATCTTCGGAACTGGAGTAAAATAAGATTGCGGCATCCTGTTATTCACGCCGATTTCGGATTTTGATGGACAATAAGATGATGCAGTAACGTTCAATCGTTCCAACCCCATTTAGTCGAACTACTGCCCTCGGTTGGCCGGGTTGCGGCGCTGTAGTTGGGTTTAGTCGAACTACTGCTCTCGGTTGGCCGGGTTACGGCGCTGTAGTTGGGATTAGTCGAACTACTGCTTGCGGATGACCGGATTTCCTCGCTGTAGTTGGGTTTAGTCGAACTACTGCTCTCGGTTGGCCGGGTTACGGCGCTGTGGTTGGGTTTAGTCGAACTACTGCCCTCGGTTGGCCGGGTTACGACGCTGTAGTTGGGTTTAGTCGAACTACTGCTCTCGGTTGGCTGGGTTACAGCGCTGTAGTTGGGTTTAGTCGAACTACTGCTCTCGGTTGGTCGGTTTACGGCTGTAGTTGGGTTTAGTCGAACTACTGCTCTCGGTTGGCCGGGTTGCGGCGCTGTAGTTGGGTATAGTCGAACTACTGCTCTCGGTTGGCCGGGTTGCGGCGCTGCAGTTGGGTTTAGTCGAACTACTGCCCTCGGTTGGCCGGGTTACGGTGCTGTAGTTGGGTTTAGTCGAACTACTGTTGTAGTTGCCGTAGAAGTCGGAGAAGTCGTCGTTGCCGAACTGGACGACGCGAACCTTGAACACCGGATAGACGTACGTTACGCCGAAGATCGCTCGGCTTCGCGCGAAGCTGAATAACCGGCTCGTGGCGAAGGCGCCTTGTACAGCGCGACGATCTCCGCCGGGGACAGGGTAGTTTTAGGTTCAACCTATATAGTTACTCATCGGCATCTAAACCGGGCATTGCCGAACTGGCGAAATTGGGGTGCATTAAAGCGACTGCGTGCTCGCTGGCTGCCCGACCGGCGCGCCCGGCTCCTTTTGCGGTCCAACAAGGGAATACCGCTGCCACGCCAGGCTTTTCCACCGAAGCAGCATAATCAGGCCCCGCAGCCATTCGTCGACCGCGAACGCGATCCATATGCCGAACAGCCCCATGCCGTAGTGAATGCCGAGCGCGTAGGCCAGAGGGACCGCCACGCCCCACATGGAGATGACGCCGACGAACACGGGGAACCGCGCGTCTCCCGCCGCCCTCAGCGAGGCGATGACGACGAGATTAAACGTCCGGCCCGGCTCCAAGACGACCGATAGCAGCAGGATTCCTGTCGCCATCGCGAGAATCTCCGCGTCTTCGGTGAACAGGCCGACGATGCCTTCGCGGAAGAACGCCGCCGCGCCGACGACCGCCAGCGTCACGACGAAGCTGATCTTCACGCTTCGCATCAGCCGTTCGTATGCCGCTCGATTCTCGCCCGCCCCGACCATCTGACCGACGATGATTTCCGTGCCGATGCCGATCGCGAACGCCAGGGAGAAGAAGTAGTGCGAAATATTCATGATATAGATATGGGCGGATAGCGCGGTCACTCCGATGATATTGATGAAGCTCATGATCATCATGTATTGCCCCTGCCAAGCGAGATGTTCGCCCGCGGCCGGCAGGCCGACGCCAAGAATCTGCTTTACGTACTCGCCTTTCCATTTCACGTAATCCTTCAAGCGGATCGGCGACAACGCGCGGCGGTACAAGATCATGAACAGAACGACGATGCCGAGCGCCCGGCTGACGACGGCGGAGACGGCGGCACCCGTAACGCCCATCTCCGGGAATCCGGCATGGCCGAAGATCAGCAGGTAATTGCCGACGAGATGCACCGCGTTCACGCCGAGAGTGACGAACAGGACGTCCTTCGTCCTTCCTTGCGACCGAATAATCGAAGAGATCGCGTAAGACAGCGCCTCGATCCAGATGAAGCCGCCGATGATCTTCAAATACCGGCTCGCGATGCCGATCTGCTCGGCGTCCAAGTTCAGAAGCCTCATGAGCGGCTCCGCGCAAACGACGAGAGCGGCGCTGACGATCAGGCCGAACAGGAAATTGATCGAGATCGCGTGCGCCGAGATCCGGCTCGCTTCCCGCTCCCGCCCGGCTCCGATATACTGGGCCACGACGATGCTCGTGCCGATGCCGACGAAGCCGAACATCGTGATGCAGAAGTAGATGATCTCGTTGGATATGCCGACGGCGCCCGTCGCGAGATCGGACACCTGGCTCATCATGAACACGTCGGCCGAGCCGTGAAACATCCGCAGCAGCGTATCGAGGAAGATCGGCCACGTGACGGCGAACAGGGACAGTTTGCGCCAGGACGGCGTCGATGGGTCGGAAATGGATTTCATTGGGGCTTGCTCCTATTCTTCCGAAGAAAACGCAAAGGGTTCAACCCGTATGTAGCGAGGTTGAACCCGAAGGTTGCATTGCCTTTAGATTAACGATATAGCGAAGGTACCACGGGCGCGGAAAGCTGTCAATCGCGTTTCGTTGGAAGAGCCGCGGCGACCGCCCTGCCCGCCGCCGCCGAACCCGGAAGCTTCGCCCGCGGCGTACAAGCCGGGAACCGGCATCCCGGAAGCGTCCAACACCCGGCCGGACAGATCCGTCTGCAGCCCGCCGAGCGTCTTGCGGCTGACGATGCGCAGGCGAACGGCGATGAGCGGCCCGTTCTTCGGATCGAGCAGCTTGTGCGGCTTCGCCGCCCGGATGATCTTGTCTCCGATATAATGGCGAGCGCCCCGAAGCGCCGTAATCTGCAGGTCTTTCGTGAACGCGTTGTCCATCTCGCGGTCGCGGGCCCGAATCTGGCGTTCCAGATCGGCGAGATCGATCAAGTCGTCCCCCGTCAGCCTGTTCATGCCGGCGACCAGCTCCGGGAGGTTATCCGAGATGACGAAGTCCTCGCCGTTCTCCATGAACGCCTTGACCGGAGCCGGCCCGGAGACCGCCCGGCCGAGCACCTTGCGAATGTTCTTGCCGGTCAGATCCGGATTCTGTTCCGAGCCGGACAGCGCGAATTCCTTCTTAATGATCTTCTTCGTCAGCACGAACCACGAATAATCGTAGCCGCTCCGCTGGATCGCCTCTAACGTGCCTAGCGTGTCGAAGCCGGGGAAATTCGGCGCCCCGAAGCGCTTGCCCCGCGCGTCGAACCACATGGACGAAGGCCCGGGCAGAACGCGAATGCCGTGCCGGTCCCATACGGGATTCCAATTCGCCAGCCCTTCCGTGTAATGCCACATCCGGTCGCGGTTGACGATGCGTCCGCCCGCCGCTTCCGCGATGCCGAGCAAACGCCCGTCGACGTGGGCGGGCACGCCCGAGAGCATGCGCCGCGGCGGCTCGCCGGGCCGACGGCTTCACGCGAGCTCGGCTCGCCCCGCGCCGCTTCGCTCGGCACGAGAATCGAACCGCCGACGCCGATTACGGCGCCGCCCTCCAGAAGAAGCCGATCGACTTGGTGACGGGGACGATAGTCGACCCGTCCCCGGCTCATATGCTCGCGAACCCGCTTCTCGAACGGCGCGACGATGCCCGGGCCCGTTCCCCAGACGATGTGGAATCTCGGCACGGAATTGCCGTGCCCGTCGGCGAGGTAACCGCCGCGCTCCGCCCAGCCGACGACGGGGAAGAACCTCACGCCCATGCCGCGCAGCCATTCGCGTTTCTCTCCCGCCGCGAACTTCACGTAAGCTTCCGCCCACCGGCGTCCCCATGCGTCCTCGTCCGCTTCCCGGTCGAAGCCCGCCGAGCCCATCCAATCTTGCCAAGCCAGCTCATGGGAGTCCTTGATGCCCAGCCGGCGCTGCTCCGGGGAGTCGACGAGGAACAAGCCTCCGAACGACCACCAAGCCTGACCTCCGAACGAAGCTTCCGGCTCTTGATCCAACAGCAATACCTTCTTGCCCGCGTCGGCGATCTCCGCCGTCGCCACCAAGCCCGCCAACCCCGCTCCTACCACGATGACATCGTAATCCACGGCGACCTCTCCCTTTTCCCCGATGATGCTGATGTCCGTTCCGGGCTTATTCCGCGTTAACCGCCGCGACGGCCGCGTCCAGCGCCGCGATTACCTTGTCGCACCATGCGTCGAACTTCGGATCCTCGGCCTGAAGCTCGGGATGCGCGAGAATATGCTCGACCGTCCGCTTCAACCCTTGATCGAGCCGCACCGTCGCGACGAAGTCGGGTACGAGCCGCTTCAGCTTGCTATTGTCGAAGACGACGGTGTTCGCCTTGTCGCCGAGCAAGCCCCCGCGGTAATCCTCCGTGCTGCACGCGTCCAGGAACGAAGACGACACGTGGACGGCGTTCAGCTTCACGCCGAGCGCATCCGCGATGACCTCGTAAATCTGGTTCCACGTCACCGACTCGTCCGACGTGATATGTACCGTCTCGCCGATGGCGTGAATGTTGCCCATTAGGCCGATGAAGCCTTTGGCGAAGTCGCTATTGTGCGTCATCGTCCATAACGAGGTTCCGTCTCCGTGGATGATGACCGGTTTATTTTCCAGCATCCGCTTCGCGACTTGCCACGTGCCCTTGCTCCCGTGAACGCCGAGCGGAATCGAGCGTTCGTCGTACGTATGGCTCGGCCGGACGATCGTGATCGGGAAGCCTTGCTCGCGGTATTGCTTGATCAGGAACTCCTCGCAGGCGATCTTGTTTCTCGAATACTCCCAATAGGGATTCGATAGAGGCGTACCTTCCGTAATGCGATAGTCCGACAGCGGCGTCTGGTAGGCCGATGCCGAGCTGATGAACATGAACTGCTTCGTCTTGCCGGCGAACAGCCGGTAATCCCGCTCGAGCTGCGACGGTACGAACGCGATGAAGTCCGCCACGACGTCGAACCGCATGCCTTCGATCAGCTTCGCGACTTGTTTCTCGTCGTTGATGTCCGCTTCGATGATCTTCACGCCGGCGGGCAACTCCCCGTTGCGCGTACCTCTATTGAGCAAATACAGCTCGCGCCCTTGCTCCGCCAATCGTTTCGTAATCGCGGAACTGATCGTTCCCGTACCTCCGATAAAAAGCGCTTTCATAAACGTCGCCTCCGATAAAAAGGGATTGATGGGCAGCTTCTTCTAACATATCACTAAAATCGGATACGGATAACCATTTTCGACGCGCCGGCTTGGACGATCGTTTATTTGTTCGGGGTGACCTTGATCGAGAGGCGCTGAAGGTTGATCAGAATCAAGAGCTGATTCGTCATGTACTGGGCCGTATAGGCGAAGTCCGACTTGACCCAGAATTGGATGAGGCCGAAGATGGCGTAGGTCTGATGGTAGACGTATAACTCGTGATTAACGCCGGCGCCCGACGGAGGGACGAAGTCCTTCTCGATGACGTTGCGCATCGCGTCCGCCAGCCGGTCTTGGAAGTGCGGAATGTATTCGCTGTTCAGCAGCAGGCGGAACACTTTGGCGTTCTGCTCGATATACCCGAAGATCTTGATGCCTGAAACGGATAGTTCGTCGATGTTGAGCTCAGACTTATCCAAGTACGGTTCGCGATACGCCTGAATGAAGCCTTCGATCAAGTCCTTCACCATCGCTTCGAGCAACGCATCCTTGTGCGGATAATGGGCATAGAAGGTGCCTCGGTTGTAATCCGCGAGCCCGATGATCTCCTTGATCGTGATCGCTCGAAAATCTTTGGTTTCCATCAGCTGGATCAGCGCGTCCCTCAGCGCTTTTTCCGTTCGGACGATGCGTTTGTCCTTCGTGGGTGAATTAGACATCGTAGTCCTCCTTGTCTTAAATTTCGGCGTAACCCGTACATGGCCGTTTCACGTGTCCGTTAACGTACATACGGCGCTTCTTTGTCGATTGTAAGCCTTTACCGCCGGCAGTATACTAAACACGTGATTTTTAACCATACTGTTGTATGGATAGTATAGCTTTGTTCTCGCCAAATATCATCTATCCGACTGGAGGAAAATCAAATGAAATTGCAAGGTAAAGTAGCCGTCGTAACGGGTGCCGGTTCCGGCATGGGCAAAGCGATCGCGACGCTGTACGCGCAGGAAGGCGCGAAAGTCGTCGCCGCGGACATGAATCAAGCCGCACTGGACGCGGTCGTCGCGGAGATCAAAGCCGCCGGCGGCGAAGCGACCGCCATCGTCGTGAACGTCTCCAAGAACGAAGAAGTCGTGAACATGGTCGATACCGCCGTCAAAACGTACGGCTCGATCGACGTCTTGGTGAACAATGCGGGCATCATGGATAATTTCATGCCGGTAGCCGACGTGAAAGACGATCTATGGGATCGCGTGCTGGGCGTCAACCTGAACGGCGTGTTCTACGGCAGCCGCGCCGCGCTTAAGTACATGGTCGAACAGGACAGCGGCGTCATCATTAACAACGCTTCCGTCGGCGGCCTCTTCGGCGCCAGAGGCGGGGCGGCTTACATCGCGTCCAAGCACGGCGTCATCGGCTTGACGAAGAACATCGCCTCCACCTACGGACGCGAAGGCAAAATCCGCGCCAACGCGATCGCTCCCGGCGGCGTGAACACGAACATCAGTTCCACGATTACCGAACCGAGCGCGCTGGGCTTCGCGGCAATCCGCGATACGGGTCCTTCCCGTATGGCCGATCCGATGGAAATCGCCCGCGTGGCGCTGTTCCTCGCATCCGACGACGCCAGCTTCGTGAACGGCGTTACGGTGCCGGTCGACGGCGGCTGGACGGCTAGATAATCGAATCGCATGGCTTACGCAAAAAGGGAACCGGAGGTCGTCTCCGGTTCCCTTTCGTTTGTCGATAAACCTCTTTTCCCTGGCCCGCCCGCTGTCGCCGCCAAAGCGCTTCCGTTCCAGTCAAACTGTAAAAGTGCAGGTTGATCCATCCCCAATCGGCAAAACGACTCAACCACCTGCATCCACTACAGTTTGTTAAGTTGAAAAAGCTCATTTTCCTCGAAAATCGGAAAACAACCTGCAGATTTGCAGGTTGACCACGCTATTTCTGAAGAACTAACCAAACAACCTGCAGATTTGCAGGTTGTTTGGTATATGAGAGCAATACAGCCAGAAAAGAGGGGCTGACTTGCCTTACTTGCCTAACTTGCCTGACTTGCCTGACTTGCCTGACTCCCCCTTACTTGCCGAGAAGCTTGCGAATGCCGTCCACCGCCGCCCGGTGGTCCTCTTCCCCGGTCAGTCCGGAGACGGTCACCGTGCCGACGATGCCTTGTCCGCGCACGATAATCGGGAACGAGCCGCCTTCGCCTTGGTATTCTTCCGACGAAAGGCCCGTCGCTTCATGGAACGTCGTTCCTTCCGCCTTATGCTTCTCGCCGACGTACAACGAGCTATGGCCGAACCGGTTCACGACGTTCTTCTTCGCGTTCACCCAGTAAATGTTATCCTTGGACGTACCTGCCATATAGTGGGTGAAGAGCGGATGCTCGCCATTCTCGATGTGCACCGCGATGCCTTTCCCGATCTCTTCCTTCGCGATCGCGACGATGGCAAGTCCCAGACGCAAGGCTTCGTCGTTCGTGAATTCGTCGAATTGCAGCTCCTCTTCTTGCGCCAGGAGCTCCTGCAGCGTATCGTTCAAGTTCATTCCTCTTCCCTGTATCGTTTGGTTGCATCAAGCTCACCCTCATACTATACGCCATTTTGCGTTGTCCCGCAGGCGAATCGGCTTACCGTCCGAACTGTATCTTACTTAGTTGCAGAAACTATAAAAAGTATAGTAAAATGGGGATAAGATCAAAGGAGGAGACACCCATGGCAGATACATCGAACGCGGCATCATCTATAGAAATCGGTATCAGTACTTTTCTGGAGGCATCGCCTAATCCGGCATTGGGAACGGTCATCAGCCATGCGGAACGGCTGCGCAACGCGGTAGAGGAAATCGTCGCGGCCGATCAGGCCGGACTGGACGTATACGGAATCGGCGAGCATCACCGCCCGGACTTCGCGGGCTCCGCGCCCGCCGTCGTGCTGGCCGCCGCGGCGAGCGTGACGAAGCGAATCCGGCTGTCGAGCGCCGTGACGGTGCTGTCGTCGGACGATCCGGTAAGAGTGTATCAATCGTTCTCCACGCTCGACGGCCTCTCGAACGGCCGGGCGGAGATTATGGCGGGCAGAGGTTCGTTCATCGAGTCGTTCCCGTTGTTCGGCTATAACTTGGACGACTATAACGAGCTGTTCGACGAGAAGCTGGAGCTATTGCTTAAGATCCGCGAATCGGAGAAGGTGTCTTGGAAAGGCGGGCTTCGTCCCGCCATTAACGATCAAGGCGTCTATCCGCGCTCCGTGCAAGAGCCGCTGCCCGTCTGGATCGCGACCGGCGGCAGTCCGGAATCGGCCGTCCGCGCGGGCATGCTCGGGCTCCCGGTCGTCTTCGCCATCATCGGCGGCATGCCTGAGCGGTTCGCTCCTCTCGTCGATCTGTACAAGAAAGCGGCCGCGAAAGCCGGACACGACGTGTCCAAGCTGCAGATCGCCACGCATTCGCACGGCTTCGTCTCCGATACGCCGGGGAAAGCGGAAGATTTGCTCTTCCCTCACTGGCGATATCAATCGACTGTTATCGGACGCGAGCGCGGATGGAGCGGTACGTTCGACCGCGCCATGTTCGATGCCTCCAACGGCTTGCGCGGCGCGCTCTACGCGGGCGAACCCGAATACGTCGCCGAGAAGATCGTGCTGCTGCGCCGCAATCTCGGCGTGACCCGCTTCTTCCTGCACATGGACGCCAGCTCGATTCCGCACAAGGAAACGCTTCGCGCGATCGAGCTGCTCGGCACGCGCGTCGCGCCGATCGTGCGTAAGGAGCTTGCCCGCATCGAGGGCGCGGCGGAGTAAGCAATGGGAAGCGGAGAGAAGCGGTTGACCGGATTTCCGCATCGTAGTTGGGTTTAGTCGAACTAATGCTCACGGATGGCCGAGTTTCTGCGCTGTAGTTGGGTTTAGTCGAACTAATGCTCGCGGATGGCCGGATTTCCGCGCCGTAGTTGGGTTTAGTCGAACTAATGCTCCCGAATGGCCGAGTTTCTGCGTTGTAGTTGGGTTTAGTCGAACTAATGCTCCCGAATGGCCAGATTTCCGCGCTGTAGTTGGGTTTAGTCGAACTAATGCTCCCGAATGGCCGAGTTTCCGCGCCATAGTTGGGTTTAGTCGAACTAATGCTCGCGGATGACGGGGTTCGGCTGAAGATATGGCATTCGTGCACAAAGTCACATGTAAAGGCAGCCCCGCAGGCTGCCTTTTTCGAGATTTATTTCTTCTGCTCCGTGGAGAACTGAATGACCGTCCCGCTGACCATGTTGCGGAGCACGTCCCGGAAGACGGATGCGGCGACGTTGTTGTAGTTGCTGTAGAAGTCGGACAGGTCGTCGTTGAAGAACTGGACGACGCGAACCTTGAACACCGGCGAGTCCCGGCGGGTTCTACGATATGAATTTGTACTCCGCGATCCAGCCTCGCTCGACGAATCCGACGTTTCTATAAGCTTGGTTCGAAGCTGGGTTCGCCAGATCCGCATACAGCATCGGCATGAGGCGCTCCTTCTCGAGCCTGCCGCACAATGCCGCGACGACCGCGCCCGCGTAACCTCGCCTGCGATACTCGATCGGCGTGTACACCGCGTTGATCCGCGCGTGCTTGGCGCTTCGGTGCGCGATATTCGCCATCGACACCGGAGTACCATCGTCCTCCAGCCAGAAATACAGATCCCCGTTTGCGATCAACCCTTCCGCTCCCGAGAGCTGACTCTCCGGCGTGACCGCCACGCCGTAAGCTCCTTCGGAGAAACCCGCCATGAACGTCGCGACCGTCATCATGTCGGCGATCCTCGCCTGCCGAATTCTGCCTTCGACTCCCGTAGGCTTTCTCGCCGCCGGACACTCGTAAGCTTCCAGTCGCATATGCTCCCGATAGACAAGCCCCTTCGCCGAAGCGAACAATCGCGCGAAGAGCTCGGCGACCGCAGGCTTTCCGTTTATGCCCGGCAACTCGCCGTCGATCGAAGCGATAACCTCTCGGAACAGCGCGTCCCGCCTTTTCTCGGCGACGCCGCCGTCCATCCATAACCAGGCGTGATGGGGAGCCGTCCATGCCCACAAGAGCGTATCGTCTTCGGACTTCAGGCTGACTGCCTGAGGCGAATCGCAAATCCGAAAGACGAGATTATAACTGACTTCGTCCGCAATAAAGCTTGCCCTCTCAAAGATCCGATCTCCTAACCCGAAGCTCTTCAACATGTCGCGACTCCCCCTTTTCGCTGATTATACCCGATTTCTACCTCTTACCACGCGACGTTCTGCCAATCCGCTTGAATCTCCTTACGAAAGCGTTGAACCCAATGCTCGGCGACGTCGTCCGCGATTCGATCGAACGCGGGAGGAGGAATCGTCACCCCTTCTGACGGAATTCCGAGGAACGCTAACACCTTCCGCACCGTGCCTTCATAGTCCAGAATGAAGTCTTCATAGACGATCGTGAGGGGAATAATGCCCCCCTCCGTAAAGAAGTCTTCTATCGCAGCCTCCAACAACGCGCACTCTTTAAGAAGGTGAATGATTGCGTCGAAATTGTATTGATCCGCGATGTCTTTCTCGAGCGGTTTCTCGCCGTGTTGGCGGTGCCACTCTCCCGAGACGATCGCTCGCCACCAAGAGACAGCCAACCTGACTTTGTTGCGGCGAGTCATGAAAATGTGTTTGTAGCAATTCGGAAATGCCGCGTTCCACGCTTGCAATCTGGATGCGGTCTCGGGCAACTGGAACACTGATCGGAACGACTCGATCCATTTCTCCCGATAGGCCGTCTTTAATCCGAATACGCCGTTGGGCGTCATCCCGTCTCGCCACATTCGCTCGATATCATCCCTCGTTGTCGAGTCCGGATCCCTAAAGGTCAGCCATTCTCCCGGATCTCCGGCTACCCCGGTTGCGGAGAGCGCCCGGTTCAATAGCGTGCTTCCCGTGCGTTGCGAGAACCATATCGTATAGCTTTGTTCGGGTATTATCCGTATCATTGCCGTTCTCCTCTTCTCTTCGATAAATTGTCGTAGCGATGCTCGATGTACCGAATTAATTCGGCGGAGCAACTTGCCAACGCCACCTCTTCCTTATCGATCGTCAATTCAGCCCGCGACGGCAGCTCGTAGGTGGCGTCAACCCCCGTAAAATTCGCGATTTCTCCGGCCCTGGCCCTGCGATACAGCCCTTTGGGATCGCGCCGTTCGCAGCCATCCAGCGTGCACTTCACGTACACTTCCGCATATCGCTCCGAGTCAAACCGTTCCCTGACCGACGACCGCGCCTTTTCCGATGGCGAAATCATCGGTGCCAGAACGATAAATCCTTTCTCCGCGAACAAGACGGCTACCTCTGCCGCACGTCTCAGGTTCTCCGCGCGATCCTCTTCCGTATAGCCGAGATCGCTGTTCAGTCCTTGCCGTAATCGGTCACCGTCCAACACGACACACAACGCACCGTGCTTCGCCAGCTCACGCTCCGCTTCGAGCGCTAACGTCGTCTTGCCAGAACCGGACAGCCCGGTGAACCAGACGACGAAGCCGCCCGCATCTCGCCTTTCTCGTTTCCTATCGGCCTTCAACTTTCTCGCCCCCAATTCAAACGGACTTTTACATACGCAAAAAAAGCCGCAGAGGAACATTCGTTCAACTACGGCCATTCGACAACATGAATACGACAAACAAGGCGCGGCCTTGACCCGTAACACGAGCGCATAGCGAACTGAAGAATCGTCCATGACAATCGGAACATGAAACCGCCTAACTTCAATAAACATGCGTCATTCGCATGCGAGTCCGGCTTGGCGTTCATGCCGTATTCAGTTATCGATTAACCGATAATGAATGCCACGGTTCGATTTTCCATGTCACTATCCCACCTTTTTACATAATTGAATGTATTATAGCCCTGCCCCCCCCCGTTTTCGTCAACGAACCATTCCGTTATAGTCGTTTGTTACCTTCCATCCCCGCCAATTATTGAGCTATTGAAAGTTCTTCTTTGGAAAATAGAAAAACCCAACCGGTTTGGATTGGGTTTGCAGCGTTATTTCGTCAGCTTGTAGACCCGGGCCTCATAAGGCCTTAGCTCGATTCGTTGCTCCAGTTCGTTCCGGGGCGCGTCTTCGTAATTACCGATATACAGCTCGCAATTGCCGTAGGCGATGAGTTCGTCGAAAACGACTTCCGCGGGTGCGCCGAAGAAGTTCAATACGACGACGAGCCGATCGTCGCCCAGCGAACGGACGTAAGCGAAGACGCGATTGTCATTCTCGAGCAGGGGGCGATAGTCGCCGTACACGGCAATCTCGTTCTCTTTACGAAGGCGAATGAGCTTCCGGTAGTAGTGGAACACGGAATTCTCGTCGGCTAACGTTCGTTCCGCGTTAATGTCCATATAGCTCGGATTGACGCGAATCCAAGGCGTTCCGGTCGTGAACCCCGCGTTCGCCGAACCGTTCCATTGCATCGGCGTGCGGGCGTTGTCCCTCCCTTTGACGTAGATCGAATTCATAATCTCCGAATGGTCGCGGCCGGCCGCCGCGTATTCTTCGTACATATTAAGCGTCTCGATATCCTTATACTCGGATACGCCGTCGAATTTCACGTTCACCATCCCAAGTTCTTCGCCTTGGTACACGTAAGGCGTACCTTGAAGCGTATGCAGCAAAGTCGCCAGCATCTTCGCGGATTCGATTCGGTATCGACCGTCGTCCCCGAATCGGGACACCATGCGCGGCTGATCGTGGTTGTTTAAGTACAGGCTGTTCCAACCTTTGCCGTGAAGCGACCTTTGCCACTTGCCGATGATCCGTTTCAGATCGGAGAGCTTCCACGGCACGACGTCCCATTTGCCGCCCGGTCCGGAATCGACGTCCATGAGCTCGAAGTGGAACACCATGTTTAGCTCTCCGCGGTCTTCTCCGACGTATAGCGAGGCCTCCTCCGGCGTCACGCCGATCGCTTCCCCGACCGTCATGATATCGTATTTGGACAGCACTTTACGGTTCATTTCTTGCAAGTACTCGTGAATTCTCGGGCCGTTCATGAAATATTCGCCGCCGAATACGTACTTGCCGTCGCCGTTCCCCGCGTTCGGAAGTTCGGGAACCTTGGAAATCAGGTTGATGACGTCCATGCGGAATCCGTCGATTCCAAGGTCCAGCCACCATGTCATCATGTCGTAAATTTCCTGACGGAGCGCCTCGTTCTCCCAGTTCAGGTCGGGCTGTTTCTTGGAGAAGAGGTGCAGGAAGTATTCCCCCGTCGCCTCGTCGCGTTGCCAAGCGGAGCCGCTGAAGAAAGAACCCCAATCGTTCGGCTCCTTCCCGCCCTTGCCCTCCCGCCAAATGTAATAATCGCGATAAGGGTTGTCTTTGGATTTCCGGGACTCGACGAACCAGGCGTGCTCATCCGACGAGTGGTTGACTACAAGGTCCATGATCAGTTTCATGCCCCGATCGTGAAGGCCTTCGAGCAAACTTTTCCAATCGTCGATCGTTCCGAACTCTCCCAAGATGCTCCGATAGTCGCTAATATCGTAACCGTTATCGTCGTTCGGCGATTCGTATACCGGACTTAACCAGATCACGTCTACGCCGAGATTTTGCAAATAGTCCAATTTCGATAGGATGCCGGGAATATCGCCGATGCCGTCGCCGTTGCCGTCCATGAAACTGCGCGGATAAATTTGATAGACGACGCTCTCTTTCCACCATTGCTTTTTCACTTTGTTCATTCCCCTTTTCGACCAACCAGGGCGGCTATTCGCTCGATCTCAATGATCTTGGAACTGAATAACCAGGACATCCCAGTAATTCAATTTCGGCAAATCGATGACGACAACCTTGCCCCTATCGCTTGCCTCCGTCCGGTATTCGAGTGTTATCGGACGTCCTCCGTTCTCATCCGGCGTCGCTAGGAAAACCGACTTTACGGGCAGGTCTACCGCGACTCTTACCGTTCGCCCATACACGGCAACCGGCGTTTCTTTCGCCTCATTCCATAGATCGTCCGATATGCCGGTCAAATTGATGAAGTGAATCAGCTTAAGAGTCTTCTTTTCTTGAATGACGGTCCACACTTTGCCGGGCTCTCCATAAGCGCTGAATGCGAAGCCTTCGAACACGTATTCGAAGTTATCGTAATCGGCATGCGTCATCGACACGTTGCGCAGAGCGTTATCGTGCGTCAGATGACCATACCGGACGACGAAGTCGGCGTAATCCCTCACGGTTCTGCGGAAGCCGTCGCGCAGCTTCGAATGATCGACGTAATAGCCTTGCGTCAAGACGCCGCCGTCCTCTCCGTGAAGCAGATGATACGCGCCGTGCGCCGTGACGGTCGCGGTCAGCAGACGAAGGCCGTTTTCCGCGCCGGCAATGCCAAGCGCCTCGCTGACGACGCGGAACGGCTGGAGATAGGCCGCGAGAATGACGTTTTTCCCTTCGCTAAGCACTTTAGCCATCGCGATGATTTCCCGCAAATGCTGGTAACGCTCGTAAGGCTTCCAAACTTCGATGTAGATGGCGTCCTGATCGGCTTTCGCCACCGCATCCACGGGCCAATTGCCGACATTGTTGAAAATCAGGCAGACTTCGTCCCGAAGCTTCGACAATTTCGCGCGGGTGTTATCGATCAGAGCAGGGAAATGTTCCTCCAGCTTGATCAGCTTCCGCTCCCCGTTCAATCGGGACCAAGCCGTTTTCGGAAATCCGTACGTATCCAGATGGATGCCGTCGAACCCAAGCTCTACCGACTTCGCATACTGCTCGATGATATGAGCATGCCATGGGCTATCCGGTTCGATGTTCATGATCCGGAATATCCCGATGAAATCGAACGGATCTCCCGCGCTGGTATAAAGGCCCCAATCGGGATACTTTTCGGCGAACCCTTTGCTTGCGGCATAGATGGCTCCGTAAGCGATCGCTTTCATGCCGTACCGGCGGCAAAGCTCGATTTTATTGCCGATCGCGGACAGGCTCACTTGTCTTCCCATCAGGTCGGTATACGATTCTTCTTCGGAAACCAAATCGTCATGCCGATACATCCAATCGTAATATAGCGTAAGGTTAAGATGGAGCTTGTTCAGCCACTTGGCCTTTCGCCCGTCCTCCGCTTCGCGGCCGGCATCGTATTCGCTCAGGAAACCGTACCGGGTCGCTTTTCTCCAATCGGAAACGACGTCGAACGCGGTACTGAGCGAATCGAGCAGATCGTCTCCGCGAACAACATCGATGTCGCATCCGAAACCCGTAAAATCGCAATCGTAAGGGCCGACGGAAATTCTCATTTCATGAAGGCCGGACAACCCCGTCGCAATCGGGATTTCTCGCGTCTCCCTCAGTATTTCCAGCTCGTATATGCGCACTCGCAACGCCAACTCGCCGTATACGGCTTCCCCGCCCTCGATCTCGACGGCCAGTTCCACCCTCTCTCCGCTGCGAAACTGCGCCTTCAGCGGATAGGCGTCCACGATGCGGATTGTGTCGATATTCACTTTATTCATCCTTTCAGCGCTCCGGCCGTGATCCCTTTAATGAAGTATTTCTGGAAGACGAGAAATGCCGCTACGGCGGGCAGCAAACCGATCAGAGCCGCGGCCGCCATCATATTCCATTTGGCGCCGTATGTCTGAAAAAACATGGATACGGCGAGTGGGACCGTTCGGACGTCTTGGCTTTGAAGGAAAAATACCGATTGGCCGTAATTGTTCCAAATGCTCAAGCCCGTCAAAATGACGACGGCCGAAGTAACCGGCTTAACGAAGTGGAACGTGACCCGCCAAAAAGCGGTGAAATAAGTGCACCCGTCGATAATGGCCGATTCCTCGACCTCTTTGGGCAATGTCCGGATAAAGCTCGTGTACAAAAACACGGATAGAGGCATCGAGTTGGCCGCCATGAGTAGAATCATTGCCCAATGCGTGTTGATACCGTGAATGGATTTCATCAGCGTATATAACGGGACGGTGATGATAATCGCCGGGATCGTCAGGCACATGAGCAGCGTATTGAAAATAATGGCGTTGGCCTTGTGCCGGAAGCGAGCGATCGAGTAGCCCGCGGCGCTGGATACGAGTACGATTAGCGCTACCGAACCAGAGGTGATGATCAGCGAGTTGACCGTCGCGCGATCGATCTTCGAACCTTTCCAGGCATCGGCGAAGTTCGCGAAATGAAAATCCGGCATCAGAAACAAGCCTTGAAAGGAATTGCCGGAAGGAGCATTCAAGGATAAGTAAAGCAGCACGTAGAACGGAATGAGCGAGACGAGAATCATCGCCGCTACGATCGCATACTTCGATATGAATACGAGTGATTTCACCTTTTTCTCCTCCTCACAGCTCGTATTCCCGCTTTCTCGTCAGCTGGAGAAAGACGACGACAGGCACGATGATGATAATGAACATAATGAGCGCGACGGCGGTTGAATAGCCCGTGGAATTACCGTAGAGCATGCGCAGGATGTAAATGCTTAGCGACTCCGTGCTGTAACCAGGGCCGCCGTCCGTGAGCGCGACGATAATGTCGAAGACGGATAAGGAACCGATAATATTGGTCACCACGTTGATTTTGATTGCGGGATACAACAACGGAAGCGTGATGTGCCATAACGAGGAGCGGTTTCCCGCTCCGTCGATTCTGGCTGCCTCGTATAACTCGGGAGGAATGGATTGCAATCCCGCCAAGTAAACAATCATGGTCAGGCCGACGTACTGCCAGACGTTAACCAACACGAGTACGACAAGCGCGGAGGAGCTTTCTCCAAGCCAATTCACGTCCCAATGCCCAAGTCCAAGCTCTCGAAGGACATGAGGGATATAACCGCGCTCCGGTTGAAGAATAAAGTACCAAATGTAGCCCATGATCAGCGGACTGATAACGGCCGGCAAATAAACGATCGTTCTGACGATTCCTTTGCCGGCCATCTTCCGATCGAGGAGCAGCGCGTAGAGCAACCCGAACACATTCAGTAACGGAGCGCTTCCGAGCGCGAACAACATCGTATTCTTGACATCGGTCGTGGCGCGGTCATCGTGAAAGAAATCTATGAAGTTATTAAACCCGATGAAGTTCGGCGTCGTTATGCCGTTCGAATCCGTCAGGCTGATCCCGATTCCTTGCGTCAGCGGATAGATGAAGAAGATGCCGAACAACAGGATGGCGGGTACCGCCATGAACAGATGCAGATTGGCGTTCAGCTTTCTGAATGCTTGCATGGTTTCTCTCTCCTGAATGTATCTATTTCGCATGGGTTATCGCGTTTACTTCGTCGTGCCCCAGCCTTTATTCCAAGCTTCGGTATAGGCTACGGCGAAATCGTGCGAAGTTTTGTACTTGCCCGCGAGAAGCTCTTGCATCATGCGGCCGGCATCGTCCCCGGAGAAGCCGGCAGGCGTATCCGTGAAGGCGATATTCGCGCCCGCTTGAAGCGCAGCCGCCGCTTGGTCTTTCAGAGGACCCCAATCCGCGCTTACGTCCGTGAACGCGGACGGTTGTTTCAGGAACTCGCTGTACGCTTTCAAGTTTTCCGGCTTGAACAGGAACTCCAGGAACTTCTTCGCTTCTTCGGGATGCTTCGATTCGGACGTGATCGCGTAAACCGAATCCTCGGCGGATAAGGTGACCGGCTTCAAGCCGTCGGCGAGTGCCGGGAAAGGAGAGAATCCGATGTCGCCGGCCATATCCGGGTTCATCTTCAGCAGATCTCCAAGAACCCACATCCCTTGCGCGAACAAGGCGGATTTACCGCTCGTGAACGTTTCTTTTTGGTTGTCGTACGTAGCCGTCAAGGCATCTTTGTTAATAAGACCGGCTTTTTTCAGGTCAACTAAGTGACCCGCCAGCAAATCGATGCCGCTGCCGGACGCGTCGAAGGCCAATTTGTCGGATTCGTTGTTGATGAACGCTTTGCGCGCTCCCGTTACTCCTAGTTGCTGCTTCACGACTCCGTGCGCCATAAATTCGATCAGATGGCCGAGCGTCCAGGAATCTTTGCCCGCGAGGAACATCGGCGTGACGTCCGGCTTTTTGTCATGGATCGTTTGCAGGTTACTTTGGAACTCCGCCCACGTCAGCGCCTCTTTCAATCCGAGCTCGGAGAAAATTTTCTTGTTGTAGAAGATGCCGGCCATCGTCACGTTCGTCGCGACTTTGAATTGCTTTCCGGTTTTGATATCCGTGCTGAGGTCCTTGATCGACGGCAGGATGCGCGACCAGAACGCTTCATTCGACAAATCGAGGTATTTGCCTTGGTCGATGTAGTCTTGCGCCACGACCGTCGTGATGTCCGGAACGTCGCCGGACGCGAACTTGACCTTGATGACGCTGCTCGCGTCTTTTTGGTACTCTTGTTCGACGTGAATGTTCGGGTTTTCTTCCTCGAACTTCTTGATCATGGAGTTGATCAGGTCGACCGTTTCGACTTTTCCGGTGAAAAACTTGAGCGTAACTTTTTCTTGCGGCGCTTCGCTTGCGGAAGGCGACGGCGATGCCGATGCCGATTCGGACGGCGAGGCGCTGGGGACCTCGGACGGCGAGCTTGCAGGCTCATTATTGTTTTTTCCGCACGCGGCCATTACCCCCACGATCAGAATCAAGCTTAAAAACAATGACAGTTTTTTGCGTAACACTCTATTTCCTCCCTTGGTTGATATCGCTTGCAATTTCATCTTAATGGGTCGCCGAGAAGGACGAAACACCTGAATATTCGACTTTTGGTACGGAAATTCAAGAAACGGTTACGGCACCCATCCGCCTTCCTGTACAATAGAAATGGATCATAAGCGGGAAGGTGGGACGGCATGAAAACCGTAATGGGCTTCATGGGGTACCGCGATTGGAGTATCAAGATGAAGCTGCTCCTCATGACGGGCATGCTCATCCTCGGTTCCGTGTTTCTCGAATCTTACTTGTCATACACCCAATATACCAAAGATTTCGAGAGGCAATCTTCGGAAAAAGTTCAGCAGATTATCGAGCAGGTTTCGTTTAACATCGAAACTTATTTGGATGAGCTGTACCGGCTGACGTTGTTTCCGTATCGCAACTCCACGATCATGGCCTCTCTTGAAGAAGGCTCTCCCGACACCGAGCTCGGGCAGCTCGAAAAACGGCGGCTAATCGAAAGCTTTCTCGACGACATGATGATTTATCCGCGCAAAGACATATTGCGGGTGTCCATCATGACGGACCAAATCTACTCCAGCGCGAGATTGCCGACGAAGATCGTCCCGGACGACAATCCCGAAACGTACGATTGGTACAAGCGGGCGCTCAAAACCCAGGAATATATTTTCGTGCCGAACGACATGCAGCCGAAGACGAACGACAAAGTCAGCGTCTTCTCCATCGTCAAGCAGCTTCGCAGCATTCGCAATACCCAGCAAATCATCGGCGTCATTAAAGCCGACGCCAACTATGACGGCATAGTCGAAATTTGCGACAAAGCGACGATGACGGAGGACGGCGGCTTATACCTCCTCGACGATCGGAACCTTTCCATCTATTCGACCCATTCCCGCTTTCAGAAGCTCGCGGTGAACGCAGTCGAGCCGGGCAGCCGGATAGTTGACGGTTATTTGATCAACACGGCTACGATTCCGAAGCTGGGCTGGAAAGTCGTCGCCGTCAACTCCGTTTCCGAGATGAACAGCGAAGCGCTCAAAACGCGCAATACCGCTTTTTTGTTCGCCTTCGCCAGCTGTTTATTCGCCTTGTTCGTGCTCGTCCTCATCATACGCCGGTTTCTTCAACCGCTGCTGTCCATCGTCAGGCTCATGAAGGAGGTGGAGCGCGGTCGGCTGGATATCCACTTTCAAAGCGCCAGACGCGACGAGATCGGCTATCTCGGAGCCGCCTTTAACCGGCTCGTATCGAAGATCAGCGACATGCTGTCCGCCAACACCGAGCTCGTCAAAGAAGTTTACGAAACGAAGCTGCTTCAGAAGGAAGCCCACATCAGCGCTCTCTACAGCCAAATCCGCCCGCACTTCCTGTTCAATACGCTGAATCTGATCAGCTTGTCCATGCAATCCGGCCGAACGGAACAAGCGATCGACCATATCAATCGGCTCAGCAGCATCATGCGCAGCATGACTCAAGGGGATAAGGACGTGACGCTGCAAAGGGAAATCGATCTTCTCCACGCTTATTTGGGCATCCAATGCAGCAGGTACGAAGGCCGTCTCGCCTATTCGATCGATATCGACGTCTCCTTGTACGCGATGCGCATTCCCTCCTTCATGCTCCAGCCGATCGTCGAAAATTCGATTCATCACGGCTGCGAGAAGAAAAAAGAAAAGACGTCGATCGCGATCCGTTCCGAAAGGAAGGGAGACCGGTTATGGTTGATCGTCGAAGATGACGGAATCGGCATGGACGCGCCTACGCTTGGCCTATTGCAGTCGAAAGTGAACGCATCGGAGGAATCGGCGGACGCGGCTTCGGCCACTCATACGGGCATCGGGCTCGTCAACGTGAACAAACGGATCAAAGCGAGATACGGCAGCGTCTACGGTCTTGCGATCCGAAGCGAGCTTGGCAAAGGCACGGTAGTCACCATATCGTTGCCTTATGATCCGTCATAATCGAGGAGGCCCGGGATGTATACCTTATTTGTCGTTGACGACGAACCTTTAACCCGAGAATATGTGAAAACGAACCTGGCGGAGCTTCATTCGGAATGGTTGTTCGCGGGGGAAGCCGGGGATGGCCAAGAAGCGCTGGACATGCTGGAGGACGGGCGATCGGTAGATTTACTCGTCACGGATATTAAAATGCCGGTCATGGACGGCCTCGAATTGGCGCGCAACGCGGCTCAGCGGTTTCCGAACCTCAAAATCGCCATCTTATCGGGATACGACGAGTTCGCCCTCGTCAAGGAAGCGTTGCGCTCCGGCGTACACGAATATTTGCTGAAACCGGTCGTCAGAACCGAATTCGTCGGCATGCTGGACAAGATCGCCGAGGTATTGAAGACGGAGCGCAGGAAGCGGCTCGCTTACGAAACGATGGTCAGCTTGTCGCAGACGACCAAATCGCAAGTCGTGAACCATTTCCTGAAAGCCGTCGTGTCCGACAACAACGTGGAAATCAAAGCGTTATATCCGCTGCTGTTCCGAATGAAAGTCAGTTTGGTCGAAGCCGAAGGCGCGATTATGGCGCTGGAGATGGACGAAGGCCAGCTGTTGCGGAGGGACGTATCGCCGAACGATCTGCCGATGTTCCATTATATCTTGCATCAGACGACGTTGGAATTGGCGGAGCCCGAGACGGGCGTCACGCCTTTCTTCGACTCGGAGCAGCGCACTTGCCTCCTGATAACCGGAGACGACGAGACCGATCTGCTCGATAAATGCCGCGCGCTGTTCTCGAGCATCGGCGAAGCGATGCGGAAGATGACCGGGCTCGAGGTATGGGGGGCGGTCGGTTCCGTGGAAAGCGAATCGCTGCAGCTGCATGTTTCCTACCGAAAAGCTCTCGCCCTGTTGAAAAAACGGCTCTTCTCCCCTTCCGGCGAACTATTCATGCACGATGAAGCCGAACCGCCCGGACCCGCTCTCAAGAAGTTGGACAAGGCGATCGCCGGCATCCGTTCCGCGCTGTCCGACCAGCATGATCCCGGTTTCGTCTCGGCGCTCAGGCTCTACATGGAACTGATGGAGGATAGCTCGACCGGGAAGTTATTCAGATTCGGCGCTTTTCTGCTGAATCGTCTTCAAAAAAGCCAAGAGGACACTGCGCTCGGCGGTTACGAAGCGTCTCTGCTCCGCTTGAAGCAGCTCTCCGGGCAATTTCCCGCGCCGGATTCTCCGGAAGCCGTCGCGACCGCCTACCGTCACATGCTCCAGCCTCTTGCCCCTGCACGTTTAACCGAATCGGGCTTAGCGGGCGACGAAGAGCACGATATCGTCAAGAAAGCCAAAGAATATATTATCGGCCACTTTGCCGAACCGCTCAGCCTGGCGCTCATCGCCGAGATAGCAGGCGTTTCGCCGGGATACTTGAGCAATTTGTTCCAACAAAACGACAACGAATCGTATATCAAGTTCTTGACTCGGGTTCGAATGGAACATGCGGCGAAGCTGCTTCGAGCGAAACCCGCGGAAAAAGTGTATGCGATCTCGGAGAAAGTCGGCTATGTGAGCGTCAAGCATTTTTCATACGTATTCAAGCAGTATTTCGGGATTCCGCCAGGGGAATACCAGGAAAAGGTGTAGCATCCAGGGCAATCGCTTACGAAAACGCGAGACCACATCCGATAAGGGATAACCGTCAAAATGACCATTATCAATAAACAAACGACATCTTAGTGGATGGTTAACGGTCAAATTGGCGGTTAAAGTTTCCATTTGCCTTGTCTATTGGAGGTTGTAGAGAACTTAACGGGCAAGATGACCGTTATGTACGGGGGACGGGTTCTCTGAACAGTCATAACGGTCAAAATGGCAGTTATCGCATCCGTCGACTTGACCGAAACGACTCCTGCCGATCCGTTGATCTCGTAAGCGATTGCCCTGGCGTAGCATCCATTCAAAAAAAAAGGCCGAGGGCAGCCATTCGCCCTTGGCCTTCTTTTGCTTTAGATTCCGTTACAGATCCTTCCAGCGTTGCGCGGTCAAGTCAATCGTCTGCGCGCCGCCGGACGTCGTGTACGTCCGGTTGGAGATGTCCGAGCCGTCGGCGTTCGCTTCTACGCTCGACCAGGCTCCCCGCGTGAATTTGAATTCAAAGCTGGTCCCCGCGGAGAAAGGTAACGTGATTTGATACGTTCCGTCCGCTTGCTTCGTTAATTTATACGACGCGTTGGCCGCATCCCAGTTCCCGAGGGAGGATGCCATATACACATCCGCGGTCGCAGGCGTATTCGCCGGGACGGCCAATACGATCGTCAGACTGTCGGGCTGCGGTTCTCCGGAAATAATCGTCCCGTTCGCGAAAGTGGATACGCCAGCCGCGAAACGGTAATTTTGGCCGTTATTGTTGTCCCACGTTCCGTTTCCGTCGTTGAATACCGCCGACAAGCCGGTCGCCGATCCGAGATTGATCGTGATTTTGCTATAGCCGCCGAACTCTGAGTTCTGCATCGCAACGCCCGGAGCGATCGTCCATGAGCCGCCGTCTACTTGATAGTGGATAAACGGAGCCGCGAAGCCGCGTTTGTAATAGATCGTCGCCGTATTGCCGTTGCCCGCCGCAGTCGTCACCGAGATCGCGTTGCTTGCGGAAGATACGTTGCCTTTCGCGTCTTTCGCTTTTACGCTATACATCGCGGAAGTGCTTGGCGGAAGTCCCGTTACCATGTAGCTCGCAGCGGCTGTCGTCCCGACCAGTTGGCCTTCCCTATAGACGTCGTACCCGACGACTCCGATATTATCCGAAGAGGCGTTCCAGGCAAGCGATACGGTCGTGTCCGTCTTGCCTGTGGATACTAGGCCGGTCGGTGCCGTAGGAGCTTGAAAATCCGGCGCGCCGGATGTAATCGTCCCCGCGTCGAAGGTCGAAGTACCGACCGGGAACAAATAGTTCAGGCCGCCGCGGCTATCCCATGTTCCGCTGCCGTTGTTGAAGCAAGCCTCCAGTTGCGTAGCCGATCCGATATTGATCGTATACTTGTTGTATCCCGCCACTTCGGATGCCGGCATCGGCACGCCCGGTACGGCCGTCCAAATTCCGTTCAGATTGTAATGGATGTATGGCGTCGTAAAGCCTTGTTTGTAGTAGATGACCGCGTAATTGCCCGGGGCGCCCGTCGTTACCGAAACGGCGTTGCTTGCCGAGGATACGTTGCCTTCCGCGTCTTGGGCCTTAACGGTAAACACGTATGCCGTGTTCGCCGTCAGCCCGGTCACCGCAAAGCTCGTGACGGCCGTCGTTCCGATAAACTGGCCATCTTGGTAAACATCATAACCGGCAACCCCGACGTTATCCTCTGCAGCCGTCCAGAAGAGGCTAACGGTTGTATCCGTCTTGCCTGTCGTCGCGAGTCCCGTCGGCGCCGTCGGCGGCTGCGTATCGACAACCGGGAAATCCTGAGTATATGTGCCCGCTGCAAACGTGATGATTCCCGGCTCGAAATAGTAGTTTCTCCCTTCCTTGTCGTCCACCGTTCCTTGCCCGTCGCCGAAAGCCGCGACGAGGCCGGAATAGGAACCTCCGGTATCGACCGTCGTTTTGCTATAGGCCGGGTATTCCGATTGCGTCATCGGCGCTTCGGACCACTGCGCCGTAACATCTAATTTATAGAGAATATTCGGGGTCGCGAATCCGCGTTTGTAATAAATCGTCACGCTGTTCGAGGACGGCGTCGTTACCGTAATCGGATCGCTTGGCGCCGATAAGTTGCCTGACTTATCGACGGCTTGAATCGTATACGAGTTCGTTTGATTTGCGGTAGCCGGCATCTTGTATCGGATCGAACTCGTTGTGTCATATTTGACGCCATCGCGGTTCACGATATAGGAATCGATCCCCGAACTATCCGCGGAAGCATTCCAGGCAAGACCAATGGCGCTCATCACCGCATAGGTGGAAACCAATCCGTCGGGCTTGGACGGAGGCGTATAATCTCCGTATGCGTTAACCGTCATCGCAGGCGCGCTCGCGCTCGCGACCGAAATATTAATCCCCGTATACTTCTCGCCTGACCAGTCGTTCCGGCCGCTGCTCGGGTTCGACGTCGGATTGAATTCCGTCTTGTAGCCCGCGCGGTAATACGGATCGTACATGCCGTACGTCTCCTCTTCCAGATCCAACGGCTTGTTCGAGTCTATGTGCCAGATGGCGATGCCTCCGCTCGCGACGCTTAAGCCGGCGTCGTAACCTTCCTTCTGGCGGTTCTCCACGAGAAAATATTGATTCGGATTCGAGGTCGGCAGCTTTAATACGTTGTATTCGCCGGTAGACGCCGATTTCACGGAATAAGGCGTGCTCATGCTGGAATCGACGACGATCGGATCGACGAATCCGAGCGTCACTTTGCACCAAGCGTCCAGTTGGACCGGCGTCGCGCCCAAATATTCGCCCGCAACGCTTCCCCAGCTCCCGTTTGCCATCAGACTGTGCGTGCCGATCCCCACATAGCTGCCGTTCGTGTACAAATCCGGCAACCCCAGCATATGGCCGAGCTCGTGAGCCAATATCCCGATCGTCGCGCGGTGATCGCCTTGAATTTCGCCTTGCTGCGTATAGCCCCCGTTATAGACGTAATCGCACAGCCGCTTGCCGTCCAGCGTCGGAACGGCGTCGCCTGCCAAGTTGGTCTTATGTCCCCAGACGTTCGGAAGCTGGCTGCTATAGCTTGCCTCGTAACCTGCCAATATCGTGACGACATGAAGCTCGTCGTTGCCGATTCCGCCGTCGCCGTTCGTATCGAAGCTGGCGAAGTCGATATAAGCATCGGCAGCGGTCAGCGCTTCTTTTACCATTCCGGCGGAATGCGGCACGTTCAGGGATACTTTGATAACGCCGTCGTCGGAAGTTCCCGACGTCTCTTCCGCCGGCACGAAATCGAGCCGGTTGTTCGAAGTAGATCGGTAGAAGTTTCTAACCGTCTTGCCGGAAGTTTCAAAGAAGGTATCGCTCCATTCGTTATCCGAATATTGGATCGTCGCGTTGGTGAACTGAACGAGCAGAACGAGCACTTTTTGCGTGCCCGTCGTCCTGAGCGGGGATGACGAAGCGATTGCCGGAGCGGCTTCCGAGGACTGCTGGCTGTTTTCCCCGCTTGCGCCGGAAGCGAGCGAGCCCGATGGATTTTTATTTTTCTCGGCTTTTTCATGGAGTTTGTCGCCGTTTCGTTTCATGTCGTTGCCCGTCAACGCGTTCTTGGGCTTGGCGTCGATTCGCGCTTTTCGGCCGCTTGGCTTCAACTGATCGAGTACGATTTCCGCATAGCTCCAATACCCTTGCTTGTCGCGAACGACGACTTCATCCTGGTCGGTTTCGACCCAGTTCAGCCATTCGTCGCCCTTAAGCTCGCCCTTGAACTTCTGACCGGTCGGTTGCTCAAAATCCTGAATTCCGCTTCGTGCCGGAGCGGCCGATGCGACGAGAGCGATCGCGAGCGAAATCGCGAACGCCAGCGCCGACATCGCGAGATACCGATAAACCTTTTTCATCCCATCCTACCTCCAAATCTATCAATCTCTAAATGAATAGACGGCGTATTAAAAATTACCCGCCGCAATCGATAACGGCGGGTAATCCCGGTACTATGATGTTTTGCCTGCCTTACTCGACGTTGCCGAAGTACCATTGTTCGCCGGTCGTCGTCACCCGGTAATGGATCGCGATCGTATCGTCGTCGTTCCACACCGAAGTGCTAGGATCCTGGCGGGAAAGCACGATGTTCAAGTACGACCAGTCGCCCGTCGCCGAGGAGCCCGTGCTGGACAGCGCGGACAGCGGAACGACCATCTCGATATCGCCGGAGGACGTGCTCCACTGCGGCTCCGTCACCCCGGAAATCGTGCCGGTCGACGTCCAGCTTCCGCTTTGGACGTTGTACTTCGCGTAGCTGCTGCTGTCGCTGGTTTTGCCGACCGCGTACTGCATGCCGCGCTCCAGCGCGCCGCCGTTGATGCCGGTCGTCTTGGAAGCGGCCGCGCTCGCTTTGAGGTCGGTGCCGTACACGTACATGCCGAATTTCGGCGCGGCGCCCGATGCGGAGAGCGCGTTGCTTCTGTTCTTGATGCGCACGTACAGATTGTTGGCGTCGTTGCTGACGTACACCTTCGTCAAGTCCGTATCGCCGGACGCGGATACGGAGTCGTTCTTGAAGTCCGTATAATACGGGACGTTGCTCCATTGCGTCAAATCGGATGCGACGTTCGTCGTCACGTTGATCGTCTTGAACACGCCGGCGTTCACTTGCGGCGAGGTTACGCGGAAATCCGCTTCCCCCTCGTAAGCGAGCGCTCCCAGGATGAACCAGGCTGCGGTAACCGGCTCGACCGACGTGCTGATCAGCGGCTTCAGATCGACGCGCGATACGGCTTCGCCTTGCGCCATATAGCCGACGGAGGTACGGGAAGCGATCCACTTCAGGTAGTTCAGAGCCGTACTTAACTCGCCGCGGTAAATATGATGCAGAGCGACATAGGTGCTCATTTGCGGCCAGGAAGGCTCGTCGCTGAGCGCTTCGTTGCCGGCGGGACTCCATTGGGACGTGTAGTAGAACACGTCGCCGTCGTAGCGGGCGATGCCGTAGTTGTCGTGCTGCAAATTCGTTTTGATTTTGTTCACGTGGCTGACCGCCCTGGAAGACATGGCGTCCAGCACGCCGTAGACGATCAACGCGTTCGAGGACGCGTCGACAAGCGCATTCTCGCTGCCGTTCGTCGCAACCGCGCGGTTAAAGTAGCCGCCCGCCGCGTTCCACAAGCCTTTCGGGCTAAAATCGTTCGGTTTCTGGATGTTGGTGCGGATTTTGCTTGCCGCGCCGTTGTAATTGTCGGCATCGCCCGGCAGCCCTTTCGCTTTGGCCATGTACTGCGCGGCGTCCAGGCCGGCAACGTACAAGGCTTGCGTGAAGGTGTTATATTCGACTTGCTCTTCCCAGATGCTGGAGTCCGCTACGCCGAGCCCGTAAGGATCGCTGCCTAGGCTGGACCAGACGAAATCGGCCGTTTTCTTGTACTTCGTCCAGATGTTGTTCAGGAACGTCGTATTTCCCGTCAGCTTGTAGTGGTTATACGCGCCGATGAGGAAGATGCCCATGGAATCGTGCTCGGGTTCGACGAATGGCACGTAGGCGTTCGTCCAGTAGTCGAACGTCGTCTTGAACGTGCCGTCCGAGCTTTGGCGGTCGGCCAACCAGTACCAATACTTCTCCGCTTCCTCGTGAAATCCGGCTTGGTCGAGCACCATGGCCGTAACGGCGGAATCGCGCGCCCACACTTTGTAGCCGTACGCAATGGGATTGGTCGTCGCGGGCGTCGGGCCGTACGTCGGATTCGTCGCGTTCTTGATCGAGATCAAGCCGCGTTTGAACATCTTGTCGAGACCGTCGTCGGCGAAATCGACCGTTTTCTTGCCCGGAGCGGTCAGCCAATTGTTGTACCTTGTTTGCGTTTCCGTTTGCCAGTACGAAGCCGATTGCGCGCGCGCCGTATCGATCGCCGCTTGCGCCGCGGACTGCGTAGGCTGCAATGTGGTTACGAACGATACCGTTACAGAGCTGTTTGCCGGAATCGCGATGTTGTCCTGGAACGCGATGCTGATGTCGGGAGCCACGACGTCGTTGTTGTTTTTCACCGTGCCGTTGCTGTCGAAGCTGATCCAAGGAGAAACGTTGTTTTGGCTAGTCGACGTTACCGTATCGTTCGCGACTTGGTGTCCGTCCGCAGCCTGGAACGCTCCGAGTCCGAGGAAATATTGGCCGGAGCCGCTCATGTCGACGAACATCGCGTTGCGGCCGCTGTCCCACCAGCCGTGGTTGTTGCTGTTCGTCCCGCCGATCGTCTTGTTGTTGACGTGCAGCATTTCGAGCAGGTTGTAGTTGACGGACGACGCGTTATTATTGGTGAACGTCAGCGTCGCGACGGTGAAGTCTTCGTTCGGCACCATCGCGAAGTCTTTCGTCACCGTAATCGGCATGGAGCTGCCGCTGTATTGCAAATATTTCGTGCGCACGATGCCTCCGTCGTCGAAATAAGCCTCCGATTGGAAGTTGCCCGTATTGTTGTATTTGACGCCGCTTGATTCGTTGCGGAAGAAGCTCGTATAGTCTTTGATCTGGTTGACCGAGTAGTCGTTCGCGATCCGCATTTCGCCAATCCGGGGACCGCCGCTTCCAGCATCGTTCTGCGAAAGCTTGCTCGCTTTCCAGAGGCTGACCGCGTTGTCCCAGTTGTTCATGTACAAGCTCGTGACGGAACGGTCGGTCGGCTGCGTCGCGTTCGGATCCGGATCCGGATCCGGATCCGGATCGGGATCGGGATCCGTCCCGACCGCGTCGATATCCAGATGATCGAGGTTAATCGAGTTCGCGTTGGTGGAAGCGTACCAGAGAACGACGCTATGGTAACCCGGCTTGAGAGAAGCGACCAATTCGCCGTAAGCCCACGTGTCCCAGTTGCCGGTATTGCCGAAGTTGACGGTGCCGGTGTATTTGCCGTCGATGATTACGTCTCTCGTCGCCGCCGTTCCGCCGTTGCCGTAGCGGAAGCGAAGCTTATAATCGCCCGCGGTCGCCGTGTTCACGAAGAAGGAAACGCCGTCGTTAACCGCCGTGAACTGATCGACGAAGCCCGTCCCCGTATATCCGGTATGGTTCGTGTTCGTAGCCGTATTCGACTTAATCGCGGTTTCGGCTTCATAGATGTCGTTCGTCGGCGCGTTGAACGTTTTCTTCATATAAATCATATCCCAGTATTTCAGATCCGGGAGCGTGAAGGAAACGTATTTGCCGACCGTGTCCGTGCCGCTCGTGAACGTCAGCGACTGCGTAGCGCCATGGTTCAGATCAGGGGAGGCCAAGTAAACGCCGGAGATATTCTCCTCGTTGCCGATATAAATCTTCGTCGCCTTGTTCGTGTAGAACGTCGGCTGGGCGCCGGCATTGCGCCATTTCGTGTCGTTGTTCGTCAAATTGATCAGATGGACGATGTTATAGTCCGGCGTGCGCTTGAAGCGCGTCCATACGGAGCCCGCGCTGGCGCTGCCGCTCGTCGACACGCCCGTGATCGTCATGAATTGGCCGCCCCCGTCGTTCTCTACGACATTCGAATCGTAAAGGAGGTTCTCGTAGGCGGTAACGAAGTTGTAATGATCTTTCATTCCGTTTTTCAGGCTGTTTCTCATTTGCTTGCTTGCGTTCGGGAAGTACGGATGCCCGAGCATTTGGTCGCCTTCGCCCATCTCGATGCGGGAGGCGCCGCTGGAGGCGATCGCCGCGTTCGCGAGACGTACCGAATTTTCCTCGAACGTGCCTAGCGTCAAGCTGTCCAGGTTAATATGACCGGTATTGTCGGAATCGCGCGCCAGCTTGACGGTGTGGCTGCCTGCCGTCAACTGGACGACGTTATAGGCGTCGAATGCCCAAGCGTCCCAGTTCGCTTGATCCAGGAACTCGATTTTTTTCTGAAGCGCGCCGTCTACGTATACGTTACGCGTCGCCGTGGAGCCGATGTCGTTCGCGTAGCGGAACACGAGCGCGTACTTGCCTGCTTCCGGGGCGTTGATCGTAAACTGGACATAGTCTCCGAGCTCGCCGTACTGATCGACGAAGCCGCTGCCCGTATAGCCGGTATGGTTCGTATTCGTGGCCACGCCGTTCAGCGCGGCGGATTCCGCCTCGTACCGCGTGCCCGAGTTTTCCTCGTAGTTCATGTACGCGGCAAGAACGAGCGGCTTTCCGCCGTTATTTTGGCGAACTTGGTTCACGTAATCTTTCAATTCCAAATAGTCGTCGGCCTTATACCATACTTCGCTGTAATCGAAATCGGTGTTCGCGTTCTTCGTCACGTCGTTGACCGCCCAGCCGTTTTCTACTCCGTCGACCATGTTGAACGTGACTTTCTTGCCGGACAGGCCGTTATTGTTCAAATCCGTTTTCAATCCGTTGACGAAGCCGGAGAACGAATTAGGCAAGTCGAGAACGCTGCCGTCGTAGGCGTACGTGTTGTCCCGCTGGCCCATCTGGTCCAAGTGGATGCCGTCAAAACCGGCCGTGTTCAAAATGTCGCGGTATTGGGCGTAAATATGGTTTCGCCACGCCGTGCTGGCCGGGTTGAACAGCCACAGGTTCGTATTCGGGTTGTTGTCTACGAAATCGAACACGAATTGGTTCGTGTGGGAGGCATCCATGTACATGCCGCCCTGCGGGCTGACGCCGGAAATTTGCTCGTAGCCTTGCAGCGCCGCGTAGGTCATCGTATACGGCATAGCTGCCGCATTATAGTTGTGGACGGACGAGATCAGGTTTTGAATCGTAGGCCAAGAGAGCGTGAGCTTACCGCTCCAGTCGGTCCACGAGCTGTCGATCGTACCGCCGGTGCGCTTGATCATGTTCTCGTGGCGCCACATCCAGTCATACAGCTGGAAGGCGTTGATGTGGTAGTCTTCCATCGTTTGCTTGACGCGCGCATCCGTTGCGGTGCTAGATTCCCCGACCGGGAATTCGCTCATAAAGCCGTAGCGCGGATATTTGGTCCAGTCGCTGGACACGTCGATCGCCGTAGCTCCGTTCGACCCGCTTAATCCGGTCGTAACATGCGCGAAATAACCGCGGAAATCGGTGGCGGGAGCCGTCCAGTTAAAGGTGATCGTCGTAGAGCTGCCCGCCCCGACGTTCACGTTCTGCACGGCCGAAAATACTCCCGTTTCAAGATAAAGGATATTCAAATAGACGTTGTCGTTGTACGCCGATCCGGAATCGTTCGTGATTTCAACCTTGATCGCGACCGGATCGCCCGGATTGTACCTGGCTTTGTCGGTATATACTCTCTTAACGATGCCGTTTGCCGCCGCATGGGTAATCCCGATCGGGATAACCGACAGGACGACGGAAAGCACTAGCAATACTTTTAGCAGCGTTCCGACTTTCCGTGTCTTCATAAAATCTCTCCCTCGCGTTCGTTATTTTAATAGCCATTCAAGCTTGCCGCCTTGAGGCTGCCCATCCCGGTTATCGTGAACGGACGACGTCCCCCGTTGCTTCCGCCACCCCCTTGCCCGACAATTTGTCGGAAATATTTACAATTTGATTCAGCTTTTATCTTACTGAGTCCGCGGAATCCTGAAAATCCGAATTATTCATAATAAGGTGCGTATTTTATCTTTCCAGTGAAAATTCGGCCCCGATTTTTCCGAGAATGCTAGCCGTAATACGCGAGATGGACGAAAAGTTTTCGATGAGCATCTCCTCGTCGTCGAACAAGATATCGAAGCGCCGTTCGACCGACACGATCAAGTTGATGATCATGACGGAATCAAGCCCCGAGTTTTGGATAGGCTCCTCATCGCCCTGCAATGGTTCTTCCGGTTGCCGATTCGTCATCTCCGCGACTTTGCCGCGAACGATTGCCGCGACTTCCTCCTTGTGCATGGCGTACATCGCGCCACCTCCTTTGACTGTCATTGAATCCGTCAAACTTGTACGGTTCCCGCCATCTCACCTCCTTGCCTTCAGTTTAAGAAATAAGCCTTCTTCGCGGAACACCGATTATTAAAGATTAAAGTGCGAATTTTCAAGCGCGGCGATCAGGTCGTTTACGACTTTGGACTCTTTCTCCTTCAAAGCGCCGATTCGATCGATGTTGTTCAGCAAATGTCGGGGGTTGCCCGTTAATTCGTACTTCAACATCATGTTTCTGGCGACGAGAGCGGCATTCTCCATTTCCTCGTACGCTTGACGGAACGGCTCCATGCCGGTCCAGCCGAAAGTGTCGGCCATGTAGCCGATCCTCGAGCGCATGCACTTTTTATGCTCCCAGGACAGATGGAAAGGACGGATATCGAACGAAATCCTCCCCCGGAGCAAATACTGCATATACTGAGTCAAGCAATCGTACACCTTGATGCCGTATACTTGTTTTTTCGGATTTCGGAAAATGCCGAAATGCCGTGACGTATCGCTCCCCTGCAAGTATTCCTTGAGCAGGTCGATGACCAGCCGAAGATCGAATTCGTACTCTCCGCCCGCGTCGAACCGAAAAAGGTGCACGTAATTCAATTCGTCCTTGACCATTTCCATGCGGTCGTAAGCGTCGTTCAGTTCCTCGTAGGAGATTGCGCTTTTTTTATAAGAGCCCGATTTGTCGTAACCCACGGTGTAAAGCCGTTCGTTCTCGTCGTCGTAGCCGTAGATGAAATTGTCGTGATAGAAGGTTTGCTCCAGGTAGGCTCTTTTGTGAGGCAAGTAATACTCGTTCAGGAAGAGGTAAACGGCGAGTCCTCGATCCAGGCTGGAGATCAGAAACTCGTGAACACGGGGGTAGGCCGCGGAGATCATACTGCGGGAGATTCGCTGGGCGTCGAGCCATGGCAACGGGTAAACGGTGAAATCGTAGTTGTAAAAATCGAAGTGAAGCGTTCCTTGCTCTAGAAAATCGGCGGCGCAGCAAAGCTGAATGAAATTGCTGTGGAACCATGGCAAGATCTCCTCGTGTCCGGCCATTACCGACAACGGAAAAGCGAGATAGTGATACCCGTTAATCGGCGGTTCCGCGAGCGGTACAATGCGGGCGGCCATCGCCATCACCTTCCTTTATTCAGGTTTTATGCGGTCTTGCGAATAAAGCAGCTTCAGTATATAGCATATATCGCCGCATGGTCCCAGAATAAAAAAACGTACTCTTATCTTAAAATACGGCGGTTTTGCTCCCTACGCCCAGCTTCTATACTAAGGGTGAATTTATTCCTGAAGGGAGAGAGTCATAATGAACCGAACGAAGGCGACCTTATTCCGCCTGCTTATCAGTACGCTTGCCATCTTCTGCGTCATCCCCTCCGCATCGACCGCGTTCGCCGAAATCGCCGCTTCCCACGTCTATCACAACCACATGCCTAATTTTTGGCCTTACTACGACACGAGCAATTACCAGTCGACGCCGATCGGCGGCGAAATCCGTTACATGTACGACGGGCAAGTCATCAATCTCAAACAAAATCCGCCTTCCGGTTACACCTATTTCTTGCCGAGCGGCGCGCCGATGCCGCACGACGATCTTGTGTCTTATTACTCTCACCATGCCAAAACGGGCGCTTATCTGAACTGGCCTTGGAACGTGGCAGGTACGCTGGACGCGAACCATCCTAACGCGCAAATGCACGTCACGATGTCGGGCGCGCTTTTGAACAACGTCAACAGCCTCATGTACACCAATAATGTAAACGGTTACAACAACACGAATTGGGGGGCGCCATGGCGCAACGCCTATACGTCTCTCCTGACTCAGAACAACAAGCGCACGATGGATCTGATTCATTTTACGGGCCATCATTCAATGGGACCTTTAGTTGGGAACGACTACATGTTGAAAGATTTGATCTATCAAAGCGCCACCTTGGCGCAGCCTTTTTTCCTCGGCAACTCGTTCAAATCGTCCAAAGGGTTCTTTCCGACCGAGCTCGGCTTCTCGGAACGGATCATTCCCGTGCTTGCCAAGCTCGGCATCCAATGGTCCGTCATCGGAAACAATCATTTCTCGAGAACCCTCAAAGATTATCCTTACCTGAACGATCCGGGAGTGGATACGAAGATCTCGCCGCCGAACCGGGCGGACCTTCAAAACACGAGCAACATCGGTTCTTGGGTATCGCAGCAAATGTTCAACGAAGCGCATGTCGTCCAAAACAAATATCCGTTCGCATCAACGCCCCATTGGGTCCGTTACGTCGATCCGGCCACGGGCCAGGAATCGAAAGTCGTCGGCGTTCCCGTCGCCCAAGCGGAGTCGTGGGAGGAGTCGTACCAAGGCCAAGTGACAGCGACCGCGTTGAAGCCGTTCGAAGGCCTCTCGCCTCAAAAGCAGTTTTTCGTCGTCGCCCATGACGGGGACAATTCCTCCGGCCGCGCCGGATCCGAGGAGACTTGGCGCAACGCGGGCAATGTTACCTATACCGATACCGGCGTAAAAGGGATGGGGATCGACGAGTACTTGATCGCGAATACGCCGCAAGCCTCCGACGTCGTCCACGTACAAGACGGCTCCTGGGTCGATACGCGCGATTCTTCGTCCGATCCGACATGGTACCATTGGAAGCTTCCGTTCGGCGTTTGGGATACGGAGCGTGCCGCATTCAACAACGCGAACCCGGACACGTTAACTCCCAAACAAAATTTGAGCGGACAAACCGAGAAATTCACGGTGTCCTTCGAATACGGACACCACTTCCTGGAGCGCAACTTCGCGTTGCTGCAGGCGGCGCTGAACTACGCGAAGACAGCCGAACAAATTTGGCTGGACGACCATCCGAACAACTGGCAACCGACCACCGCCCTGGACAACGAAATTACGTATCCGGGCAACCAGCTCAATCCTTGGATGATCTCGTTTCCCGTCAAAGGCGACCCGAACAACGATTACAGCGGCGGAGCCAACCCCGCCGAGCTCGGCTGGTACTTCCTATTGCCCGCTCTCGACTCGGGCTTCGGCTACTACGACGAGAATACCGACGATAACGTGAAACCGACGTTGTCCTTCAATAATTCCTTGTTCTTTACGAAGCCGCTTGTATCGGCAAGCCCTTCGAAGGACCGCACCGGACCGTCCGTGTGGTGGCCGCAGCGCTATCCGTACAATCCCGGCAGCGTGAACAACAGCAAGGCCGAAGGCTGGACGACCCACCATTTCGATAATACGTTCGCCATCTACACTTACGCCTTCGACACTAGCAGCATATCCGACATCAAAGTGAAAGTCAGAACGCATACGACGCAAAATATCGATGCTTCGGATAACACGTATAAGGTTTACAATCCCGCATCGCTGCAAGCCCAAGGCATCTCGAACATCGATCCTTCCAAGGTTAGCGCCTGGACCGATTATCCGATGACCAAACGCGATATGCGGGCCGATATGAACGGCGTCGACTGGCAAAGCGCCAGCAAAGCGACGATGCAGAAAGTGCCCGCTCAAGAAATCGGCGATTTATATTTTTCATATTTGAAAGATTTCCGCAACCAGTACGTCGACTATTACATCGAAGCAACGGATAGCCAAGGAAACGTTACGAAAAGCGACATTCAAACCGTCTTCGTCGGGGCCGGCAAATACCGTTTCGACTCGCCGACCGGCAAGTATATCGAAGACATCAACGGCACGGTCAACGGGACTTATCCGTTCGTCACCGATACGCCGTTCATACCGGACACGACGCCGCCTTCCGCGCCGACCGACATCGCTTCGCCTTCGCAGTCCAAATCTTCGATTGCCCTTACATGGACGGCTTCCACGGACAATGTCAACGTCAAAGGCTACGACATTTACCGGGACGGCGCGAAGGTCGGCAGCTCGGTTACGAACAGCTTTACGGATTCCGGCTTAACCGCGCTGACCGGCTACACCTATACGATCAAAGCTTTCGACGCCAAAGGCAATTTCTCGGCGTTCAGCATCCCGTTCGCGGTCAGCACGTCGAATCAGGGAAATACCGTCACGATCTACTACAAGAAAGGCTATGCGACCCCTTATATTCACTGGAGGCCGGAAGCCGGCGTATGGACGACCGCGCCGGGTACTCCGATTCCGGCGTCGGAAATTGCCGGATTCAATAAAATCACGCTCGACATCAATTTGGCGAACCGCGCGGAAGTGACGTTCAACAACGGCAGCGGCAGCTGGGACAACAACAACGGACAGAACTACTTCTTCAATGCCGGGACTTCGACTTATACGCCGGGATCCGGCGGTCCGGGCACGATCGCCTCGGGCATACCGGTAGACAACGTCGCTCCGACCGTGCCGGCCAACTTGAACGCGACCGGCATTACGAGCCATAGCTTAACGCTGAACTGGTCGGCTTCCACGGACGCCTTCGGCGTGACGGCTTACGACGTCTATCGAGGAAGCGCTCTCGTCGGCACGACCTCCAACACGTCGTTCGTCGACGAAGGCTTGGCGCCGCTCTCCGCCTATACGTATACCGTAAAAGCCAAAGATGCCGCAGGCAACGTATCCGCCGCGAGCGCGGCGCTCTCCGTCACGACGAAATCGGACGACGCGACCGCGCCTTCCGCGCCGGGCAACTTGACCGTTACGGGAACGACCTCTTCCTCCATCTCGCTTTCCTGGTCTGCCGCGACGGACAACGTCGGGGTCGCGGAATACGCGATCTATCGGGGCGGCGCCAAAGTCGCCACGGTAGCCGCAGGAACGACGAGCTATACCGATGCCGGGTTAACCGCGAGCACGACTTATGCTTACACGGTCACCGCTTCGGACGCCGCGCATAACGAATCGGCGCAAAGCAACGCGGCGACGGGAACGACGAACACTGCCCCGGGCAACCTCGTAACCATCTACTACAAGCGCGGCTTTGCCACGCCGTACATTCACTACCGACCGCAAGGCGGATCCTGGACCGCCGTTCCGGGCGTTCCGATGCCCGAATCCGAAGTCGCGGGCTACAATAAGTATACGATCAACATCGGATCGGCCACGCAATTGGAAGCTTGCTTCAACAACGGCAGCGGTACGTGGGATTCCAAAAACGGCGCCAACTATTTCTTCGGAGTCGGAACCTGGACCTATACGCCGACGGGACAAATTACGTCCGGAGCGCCGTCCGGAACGACGGACACGACGCCTCCGAGCGTTCCGGCCAACTTGACGGCCCCGTCCAAAACAGCGACGTCGGTCACGCTGCAATGGAGCGCGTCAACGGACGACATCGGCGTAACGGCCTACGAAATCTATCGCGGCGCGACTTTAGCGGGAACGACCTCGCAGACGACGTTCACCGACACCGGGCTCGCCGCCGCTACCGCTTACTCGTATACCGTGAAAGCGAAAGACGCCGCGGGCAACGCATCGGCCGCGAGTTCGCCGCTCGCCGTAACGACCGAAAGCACGACGAACAATTTCGTCACGATCTATTACAAACGCGGATTCGCGACGCCGTTCATTCATTGGCGTCCGGAAGCAGGTACGTGGACGACGGCTCCCGGAACGGCAATGGCCGCGTCGGAAGTAGCGGGATATAACAAAATCACGCTAAACGTCGGAAGCGCGACTCGCGCGGAAGTTACGTTCAACAATGGAAGCGGACAATGGGACAGCAATAGCGGACAAAACTATTTCTTCGGTCTCGGCACCTGGACCTATACGCCAAGCACGACGGGGGGAGCAGGAACGATGAAGTCGGGAGCGCCGGGGGTCAACATGGTGACGTTCACGGTGACCGCCCCAAGCAACACCCCGTTCGGGGATTCGCTCTATATGGCGGGAACGTTCAACGGATGGAGCCCCGCGGATCCGAACTACCGCATGACGAAAAACGCGAACGGTACTTATAGCGTAACGCTGCAGCTGCCCGAACAGACGAGAATCGAATTCAAAATTACGCGCGGCAACTGGACGACGGTCGAAGTCAATCTGAACGGACAGGACATTCAGAACCGGACGTATACGACCGTAGGCGGAACGGAAGCCGTTAATCTTACGATTCAAAAGTGGAAAGACATATAAGGAAGTCGAAACTTATGCTTTCTAATCCTTCGAATAAAGCCGTTTCAGACCTCCCGCGAGGTTTGAACCGGCTTTTTCTCCTTCAGCTTCTCCCCTCCCATTCGGCGTAGAAGCGCTCCAAGTATTTCTCCATGAAAGCGTGGCGTTCTTCCGCCAGCCTTCTGCCGGCTGCCGTGTTCATCAGTTCCCGCAGCTTCAGCAGCTTCTCGTAAAAGTGGTTGATCGCCGTGTCCTTCCCGTGGCGATACTCCTCTTCGGTCATGCGCTCCCTCGGCGGCAAATCCGGATCGTGAATCGGGCGCCCCTTGTCTCCGGAATACGCGAACACGCGGGAGATGCCTACCGCCCCGATCGCGTCCAGCCGGTCCGCATCCTGCACGACCTTGCCCTCCGTCGTCTTCATCGGAGCCCGGGAGCCTCCCTTGAACGACATCGTGCGGATGATCTCCAGCACGTGAGCGACCTGATCCTCGCCCGCCCCGCTTTTCTCCAACCAGCGTTCCAGCTCCAGCTCGGCCGCGCGGGGATCGTCGTTCAGCTTCTCGTCCGCCATATCGTGCAATAGCGCGGCAAGCTCGCAGACGAACGTATCCGCCCCTTCTTCGAGGGAGATCGTTCGCGCCGTCCTCACGACGCGGTCGATATGCCACCAGTCGTGTCCGCTGCTGTCCTCGTGCAGCTTGGCGCGCACCCATTCGACCGCCTCCCCGGCGATCCTCTTCTGCTGCTCCGTCCATAAAGCGTCGTGCATATTTCCAATCTCCTTTCGATGTCAAGCCCGGCATAATCTTCTAAAATAAGTGCTACCATGTTATTCACCGGCAAGCAAAAACGCCTTCGGCATCCGAAGGATGCCGAACTAGCTTTGCGTAGGGATCGGATAAGAGTAAGGATATCGAATACTCATTCTCCCCGATCCTTCAAGCCAAAACGCCTTCGGCGAATTCATGGGCAAATCTCTACTTATTTTATCATCTTTCGTGCTCGGGAGTCCCGGGTGCGAGGTAGCTAGACAAGTCGAATGAGTCTCTCTTGCACGCACCGTTTAAGTGTAGAAAAGTCATCTAAATGCCGATATTTCACGTCGCAGCGATAATTTGCGGTTAGCGGACATCCGCAAAACAAAGGCATCCCGCTCGGCCTCGAAGCCGAATGGGATGCCTTTTTTCATGTGCGACGTTACTTTAATGTCCCATCATACGACCTTCTTCGCCTTCCGGCGGATGGGTCTTCTTGATGAACAAGCCGATGATCAGAGCCACGATGGCGACGAACAGGCCGATCCAGAACGCGTTGTGGAGGCCGGATATCATCCCTTTGATCGCCTCGGCCGGATTCGTCGGGTCGCTCGAGTCCTTGAGGTAATCTTTCGCTCCGTTGGACATGACGCTGATGAACAGCGCCGTCCCGATCGCGCCGGACACTTGCTGCAGCGTGTTCATGATCGCCGTGCCGTGCGGGTACAAGTGACGCGGCAGTTGGTTGAGGCCCGTCGTCTGCGCCGGCATCATGACCAAGGAAATGCCGATCAGCATGATGATATGGATCGTAATGACGTAACCGGTGCTTGCCGTCTCGTCGATGCCCGTGAACATCCAGATGGAGATCACGACGAGCAGGAGGCCCGGCGTGACGAGCACGCGAGGTCCGAATTTATCGAACAGCTTGCCCGCGACCGGAGCCATGATCCCGTTGATGACGCCGCCCGGCAGCATCGTCAGGCCGGATTTGAATGCCGTCATCAGCAATGCGCCTTGCAAGAACATCGGAAGAAGCGTCATCGTCGAGAACAGCGTCATCATGATGACGAACATGAGCACCGTCACGAGCGCGAACATCGGGTATTTGAACGCCCGCAAATCCATGACCGGTTCCTTTAGCACCAATTGGCGCCAGATGAACAGCAGCAGCGCGACCGCGCCTACGATGATCGTCCAGTAAACCTCCGGATCCGACCAGCTATGGCTGCCCGCCGAGCTGAAGCCGTACACGATGCCGCCGAACCCTGCCGTCGACAGGAGAATGGACAGGATATCGACCTTCGGCTTCGTGATTTCCGAGACGTTCTTCATATAGACCGCGGCGAAAATAATCGAGAAAACCGCAAGCGGAATGACGAGATAGAACAACCAGCGCCAAGACAGCGAGTCCATGATCAAGCCGGACACCGTCGGCCCGATCGCTGGCGCGAACATAATGACGAGACCGATGAGCCCCATCGCCCCGCCGCGCTTCTCCGGCGGGAAGATCGCCAGAATCGTGTTCATCATGACCGGCAGCATGAGCCCCGTGCCTAAAGCCTGTATAATTCGACCGACCAGCAACACTTCGAATTCGGGAGCGACGGCGGCGACGACAGTCCCTGCAAGGAATAAGATCATCGCCCCTAGGAACATTTGCCTCGTCGTATACCATTGTTGAAGCAAAGCCGTAATCGGAACGAGCACCCCTACGACGAGCATGTAGGCGGTCGAGAGCCACTGGATCGTGGACGCCGACACGTCGAATGCTTTCATGAGATCGGGTAGCGCGTTGCCGAGCAGCGTTTCGTTCAGAATCGCAACGAATGCGCCGATGATAAGCGCGATGACGATAGGCCCTCTTCTAATTTTGCTTAAGTCGGGCGGTGATGCCTTCTTGGTACTTGCAGCGCTCATGATGTTTCCTCCTGCCTATCCTCTATCTATTTTTCCACACTTGTATGCTTAACTCTACAAATGTATAGTTGATAATATACACGTTGCGACTGTGCCCAGCCAAGAATCAGTTCGCGGTAAAATGTAGCTTAATCTACAGAGGAGGGCAAAATGTATACGAACAAGCGAGATGCCGGCGTAAGCGGCTCCACCGACGCCAAGACGGACTTGCGGATTCGGCGCACGCGCAAGCTGCTCTGGGAGGCGCTGATGGATTTGCTCGAAAATCGGACGTTCGAATCGCTCAGCATCCAAGAAATCTGCGACACGGCGATGGTGCACCGGACGACGTTCTACAAGCATTTCGAGGATAAGTATCACCTGCTGTCGTACGGGCTTTCGTTAACGGACGAGCTGTTCGCGAACAAGAGCCTCGAGGAACGCCTGCTTCACCCGATGAAGACGTTCCGGAGCTTCGGGGACACGAAGCCATTCCGGACGCTCATGAAAGCCGCCGAGGAAAACAATTTCTTGAGCAACATGATGATGAAACACGGCGCGGAGTCGTTAAAGCGGGATCTGGCGGAAGCCCGCAAAAACGGCGTCCTATTCGATATTCCCATCGAGATTCTCGCCGCTTTTTATTCCGGGGCCGTCTCCTCGCTCTGTTCCTGGTGGATGGAGAACGGCATGATGCATTCGCCGGAGGAGATAGACGAGTATCTCGGCCGGATGATCAACCGCGAGTTATTTTCCCCCGAACGGGGGTAAAAGAAACGCCATGAATGCCAAAAAAAGCTCTTCCCGGTCGAGGGGAGAGCTTGTTTCGTCTGTTATCATGCGCGAGTCGACTTTCACGATTCTCGGCGCTCCGCCCCCGCGTCGTCCAAATGCCGTTCGTCCGGAACGCCGATGAATTCGAGATGGCCATAGCCCCATCCGCACATGTCTTCGAGAACGCTGTCCAACGATCGGCCGTGCTCCGACAACTCGTATTCCACTTTCGGAGGAATCTCGCCGTACACCCGGCGCACGATCAATCCGTCCCGCTCCAGCTCCCGAAGCTGATTCGTCAGCATCCCTTGCGTGACGTTGGGTAGCAGACGCCTGAGTTCGCCGAACCGTTTCGTGCCCTCATGGAGAAGAACAAACAGAACGAGCGGTTTCCACTTGCCCCCGATCGCCTGCAGCGTCGCCAGAATGCCTTGCGTCGGCATCGGTTGCCGATGATGGTCCGCCATGCGTATGCGCCTCCGATCTATTCGTTCGTTATTCCGATTACCCTGACTATAGCAGAGTATCCGGTTCGTTCACAGTACGACGTTTTTACGGACTTAGTACGGTTTTCAGTACTCATAACGGTATGTACGGAGGGACTATGTACGGAAAAAAAGCTTACTTCGCAAATACGGGAACATCCCCAATAATGAGGCTAACTCGCGAGGTTAATCCCATTTTGAAAGGATGATCCGCATGAAGACTATCGTTATTTCCGCGCACCCCAACCTGGAAAGATCTCGGGCGAATCAAGCGATGGCGAACGAAGCGAAAAAATACGGAGACGTGGCGTTCCGCGACCTGTATCAAGAATATCCCGATTGGACGATCGACGTGAAGAGCGAGCAAGAGCTGCTGCTTCAATACGATCGCATCGTGCTTCAGTTCCCCTTTTACTGGTACAGCGCCCCGCCCCTTCTGAAAAAATGGTTCGACGACGTCTTGGCCTACGGCTGGGCTTTCGGCCCTGGCGGAGATCATTTGAAGGGCAAAGAATTCATCGTCGCGACGACGGCCGGAGGGACGGAGAACGCCTACCGCGCCGGCGGGGAGAACCTGTACACGGTCAGCGAATTGCTGCGGCCGATCCAGCGTACGCTGACGAAGTGCGACGTCGTTTATTTGCCTTCTTTCGTCACGTACAACGCCAATGCGGGCTCGGATGCTTATATCGCGGAAGAGGCGATCCGATTCGCGGAGCATATCCGGAAGCCCGCGGTCGCGCTCGTTCAATAACCGCGAAGATGCACCGGTCATCGGCACGATGAACATCGAACGCCTGAAGGACTGCATCAAAGCGAGCGACATCTACCTGACTCGCGAAGAGTGGTACGGCACCTACCGCGCCGCGGGGAACGTGCTTCCTTAACTCGGAGCCGGGCACTCTTGGCCAACAAAATGCAAAAGTACATGTTGTTTAGATCGTCTCTTTAATCGTCCGTGGACAACCTGCAAATCTGCAGGTTGTTTGCTGCTTTTCGCGCAATACGATCCATTTCGGCTCAATAAACTGCATATTCGCAGGTTGTTGAGCCTTTTTACCGATTTTGGACCGATCAACCTGCATTTTTGCAGGTCGTCGGGGGATTCATTTCAAAATCGTTTGGCGTTGGTGTGGCAGCGGTTCCCGAAGCTTGCCGATATCGACGGGATGCTTCATGTGCTTGTGCTAATATACTTACTAGGCACGACATCGCATAACCATACCCCGTTCGCCGATAGATAAAACGGATGTCCGTCACGATGCATGGCGGCGGCATCTATGCGCAGAAGAATGCCTTGCCCATGGCGGTTCCCGACTTCGAGAGCCGTACGCTCGTCCGCGGATAGATGCACATGTTGCCTCGAGCGCTTGAGTATACCCTCCGACCGAATGCTCGCCAGAAATCTCGAAGCCGTTCCATGATAGAGCATATCGGGCGGTTCGCGCCGGGCCAGCTCGACGTCTACGGGCACGGAGTGGCCTTGATTCGCCCGAATCTTCGTTCTATCTTCGTTGAGAGCATAGCGTTGCTTGCCGTTTTCCATGACGATGCGATCCAAAGAGGCGCGATCGATGTTCTTGCCCGCAATCTTGCATCCCGCCAGCAGCGCTTCCACGTCCGCCCAACCATTCGCATCCAGTTCGATCCCCGCGGCGGACGGCTGGTGGCGTAGCACGTAGCTGAGGAAACGGCCGGCTTCGACGTCCTTATCGCTTTGTTTCATTTGTCATATCCCCTTGTCCGCTTCAGCGCCCGAACTCGTTCTCGAAAGCGCGAATGCAGCTCCCGTCCCTCGAAGGGTCCAGCACGGCGAAATGAATGCTTTCGAACGATGCGCCGTAGCCTTCTTCCTCGATCAATTCCCGCCACCAAGCGGCGACTTTGACCGGATCGTTGCGGAACACGCCGCAGCCGTATGCGCCCAGAATCAGATTCCGGTCTCCCCGATGCGCGAATATAGCCAGCGAAAGCCGCATGCGGTTCTTCATCGCCCGAAGCGCTAGCGCTGCGTCTTCGCCCTTCAGCAGTACTTGACCGTAATTGACCGCGGGCAACGTCAATACCGAGGCCGTTACCGGCTCGCCCAACAAGGCGAATTTCTCGTCTCTGAAAAATACGACGTCGGGAGAGTAAATCGCGTGATCGGTATAGATCATCGATAGGCATGCGCGGTTCGCCTTATAGTAGCCTTCGTTGCGGAGCAGCGTGCCGTACAAGCCTCCGGACGCGGCCAGGCTTTCCTCCTGCGCCATCGCGCCGTTCAGGAAGCCTCCTCCCGGATTTTTCGCGCTCGCGAAGTTGAGGACCGCTATTCTCTCGGCACCCGATCCAGCCGCGGACAAAATCGCTTTGACGGTCGCTTCGTTCGCTACCGTGAGCAGGGCCTGCCTCGTCTCGGGCTCGATTCGGCGTTCGCCGACGTATGCCGCTCCCTGCTCGGGCGTAATCAACGCGCTCCCGTTCTCGGACTTCCTCTGCGCTTCGGCGATCTCGATTCGCCGTCCGTTATATTCGTAGTAACCTTCTTGCATGATTCGCACCGTCTCGCGGGCGATCTCTTTGCGATCCATTCTAATCCCCTTCTTCCTTCAACAACTCATCCCGCGCTTCGGTCAGAGCGAAGCCGAGCAGATTCGTTCCTTTCCATCTCATCGGATGACCCGAATCCGGATGATCGCGGCCGATTCCGATGCCCCATATGCGATCGTAGGGGCTTGCCTCTACGAGGATCAGGTCCCCGGTAGAAAGTAAATATCGCTTCAACTCGGCGTTCTGCGCAAACTTCGCTCTGCAGCCTCGTTTGACGGCTTCATAGCCATGCCTCTCCCATATGGCGGTATCGAAATTCCTCACCGTGCGCCCTAATGCTTTCATTTCTTGAGGCTTAGAGGCGTTCATGATCGCGGCCAGCGCCTTCTCGTCGCCGAATAGCCGCGCCTTCTCCGCCATCATGTACTGCTCGGCGCAAGAGTAGCTGATACTGTCGCTTACGAAGTCGCTCATCCACCATTGGCTTAGGCAACTTTCGTTTATGCTGCCGTCTTTAGGCAGCGTATGCCCCCAGAATAGCAAATATCGGAACGCACGCCCCTCGCCGCACGATTTTCTCAAATTCGCTAACGTATAGATCAATTCAATCGCCCCCAGCTTCTGCGGTAAAGCTTCGACGGACGATGGCCCGCCGTCTCCGCGTAGTGATCCGTCTCTTCCACCAAGTGAGAGATTTTGCGCCGGAACGCCGCCTTCAGCAGCTCCTTATCCAAAATCACCTCGTACACTTGCTGCAATTCCGTCAGGGTAAACAACGTCGGCATCAGATGGAACGCAACGTCCGTGTAAGACGCTTTGCCCCGAAGTCGTTCGATCGCGCAGGCGATGATTTTCGCGTGGTCGAAGGCCAGGCCGTCGTTCGAAAATACCGCATACTCCGAAGACGTCGACGATTCCGATACGATCGTCCGTTGCTCCACCTCGGCCGTCAATGTTAAGCTCCCGTTCTCCAGTATCAGCTCGTTTCGAAGGGATTGAACGTAACCGTCCTTCATGCGATCCCTTTGCTCTCGCAGCAATCGATAAGAGACCTTAAACCAAGCGGCTTGATCGGCATCGTCTCCCGCTTTCACTTGCACGTTCTCGCCGTCGATCAGCGCCATGTACGAACAACTCATGATCCATCCCCTCGGATCCCGCCCCAATTCGCTGAACGTATACAGTTGCTCCAGATGAACGTCGGCGACTCCCGTTTCCTCTCGCAGCTCTCTGCGCGCGGCCGACTCCGTCGTCTCGCCCGTCCTTACGAACCCGCCCGGGAGCGCCCATTGCCCGAGATAAGGATGCGCGCCGCGCCGAACGAGCAGAATTCGGAGTTCTTTCTCGGGAAGCTTGCGATAGTTGTCCTCATCCCGATCCGTCACCGTGAAAATCGCCATATCCGCCGCCACCGAAGGCCGCTCGAAGTCGGCCATTCGGTATCCGTTCAAGTATTCGCGTTCCGTTAATCCGTCTTTGTCGCGATTGTCCATATGCCCTCATCCGTTCGTAACGTTTTGATAATAACTATTTGTTACTAAGAAAATAAACGAAAAGGAAGATGCTGTCAAGTACGAAGGGGTTACGGGGCAATGTCGAATCCTGCAAGGGATCGGCAATCGGCTTTGTTTTTTTGCGAAGTAGTAGAACGTACGCCATCTCATCCGCCAGGGTAAGCTTTATTTTTGTTTGCCCATTGTCGAATGGAAGGGATTCCACTATAATCATTTTGTCTAATTATGCTAGATCATGGTGATTCCGGAAATTCGGTTTGACGGCGTCGCCCTCCGGCGCGCCTGCAAATAAAACAACTCTCAGGATGGTGTCCAGTGGTTAATCAAAGAGGCGTGGCCTTGGCAATCGTATTAACGATCATTACTTGCGGCATTTACGGAATCTACTGGTTCATCGTCATGACCAACGACGTGGGCAGACTGAGCGGGGATTCCTCGTTCACGGGCGGCAAACACTTCTTGCTGACGATCGTCACTTGCGGCATTTGGAGCTTCATCTGGGCTTACCAAGTCGGCAAGCAGGTCGCAGAAGCGCAACGTCAACGCGGATTGGCCGTCACGGACAATTCGGTGCTGTATCTCATCCTGAACTTCATCGGACTGAGCATCGTCACTTACGCGTTGGTACAATCGGATGTCAATAAAATGGCGTAATCGGATCGTCGACGCAGCCCAAAGAAACCCCAAGACGACTTGGGGTTTCTTGCTGGGTTCGGGAGCGTTGCTCTACTTGAAAGCATGGTTGCCCGCGACGCATGTCGGCATCCCCTGTCCGTTCCGCCTCGTGACGGGACTGCAATGTCCGGGATGCGGCATGACAAGGGCCGCCTCGAGCTTGCTTTCGCTCGACGCGCCTCAAGCGTTCGCCTATAACCCGTTGCCCTTCGTTCTTGCGCCGCTATTCCTCGCTTATTTGTTCGCCAAGAAGAGGAAGGCGAACCGAACCGGCAACGCGATTATGGCCGTCATGCTCGCCATGACGATCGCTTTCGGCGTGCTTCGCAATCTTCCGGGATGGGAGAGCTGGGCATCGTGACAGATCATCAAGCAAAAACGCCTTCGGCGTCCTCTGGGCGCTAAAGAAGCTTTGCGGAGACGATTCAGAAATGGATAAGCGTGAAACTTATACATTCTGAATCGTTCAAAAAAGGGTTGAGCGGCCATTGTAGCCGCTCAACCCTTTTGCCTATCAAGAATGGAAATCGAGGCCGGAACGAACCTCTTTCACGTATTCGGCGCGAATGCAGAAGTCGCCGAAGCGCTCGCCTTCGTTCCGCTCCTTCGCGTAGCGATTGAAGATCGGACCGAGCTCGCCCAAGATCTCGGCTTCGCCGATGTTCTCGCGGTACAGCTTGTTCAGGCGCTGTCCGGCGAACCCGCCGCCCAAGTACAGGTTGTACTTGCCTGGCGCCTTGCCGATGAACGACACCTCGGCGAGCGCCGGGCGGGCGCAGCCGTTCGGGCATCCGGTCATCCGGATGACGATCTCGTCGTCGCGCAAGCCCGCTTCGTCCAGCATCGTCTCGAGCTTGTCGAGCAAGGACGGCATGTAGCGCTCCGCCTCCGCCATTGCCATGCCGCAAGTCGGAAGCGAGACGCAAGCCATCGCGTTTCTCCGCAGCGCGGAGTAAGCGGCGCCGTCCGTCAGCCCGTACCGGGCGATCAGTTGGTCGATTTTCTTCTTCTTAGCGGCCGGCACGTTCCCGATGATCAAGTTCTGGTTCGGCGTCAGGCGGAAGTCCCCGACATGCGCTTTGGCGATCTCGCGCAAACCGGTCATGAGCAAATAGCCGTCCTCGTCCTTCACGCGGCCGTTCTGAACGAACAGCGTGAAGTGCCACTTATTATCGCTACCCTTCACCCAGCCGTACCGGTCGCCGTTATGGTCGAAATGGTACGCGCGGGTTTCTTGCAGCTTCCAGCCGAGCCGTTGCTGCAGCTCGTCGGCGAACCATTCGATGCCGCGGTCGTCGATCGTGTACTTGAACCTCGCGTGCTTCCGCACCGAGCGATCGCCGTAATCCCGCTGGATCGTGACCGTCTTCTCCGCGACGTCGACCGCCTGTTCCGGTGTAATGAAGCCGATCGTCCGCGCCACTTGCGGATACGTCTTCGTATCGCCATGGGTCATGCCCATGCCGCCGCCGACCGCGACGTTAAAGCCGAGCAGGCGCCCTTTCTCGTGAATCGCGATGAAGCCGAGATCCTGGGAGAACACGTCGACCTCGTTCGCCGGAGGAACCGCGATGCCGATCTTGAACTTCCGAGGCAAGTAGACGGGGCCGTAAATCGGCTCCTGCTCTTCTCCGTTGCGGCTGTCCGCGACTTTCTCTTCGCCGAGCCAGATTTCATGGTAAGCCCGGCTGCGCGGATCGAGGTGCACGCTGATTTTCTGAGCCCACTCCTGCACCTGCTCGTGCACTTCGGACTGGTACGGGTTCGGATTGCACATGACGTTGCGGTTAACGTCGCCGCACGCGGCGAGCGTGCTCAGCAGCTCGTCGTTCACTTCCTTGATGACCGTCTTCATGTTCCACTTGATGACGCCGTGCAGCTGGAACGATTGGCGCGTCGTCAGACGGATCGTTCCGTTGGCGTAGCGTTGCCCGATCCGGTCCATCATCAGCCATTGCTCCGGCGTGACGATGCCCCCGGCCGCCCGGACCCGGACCATGAATTGATAGGCCGGCTCCAGCTTCTGCTTGCTCCGCTCGTTCCGTACGTCGCGGTCGTCTTGCATATAGCTGCCGTGGAATTTCATCAGACGGTTGTCGTCTTCCGAGATCGATCCCGTGATCCGGTCGAGCAGCGTCTCGTCCAGCGTTCCGCGCAGGTAGTTGCTACGGATCTTGATCGCCTCTACATCGCTATGCGGAGCGCCGTTCTTGGATAGCAAATTATTTTCAGACATTCCTCTTCCCCCTTGCCTTCTCGGATCCGGTCTTAATAGACATCCCGTTGGTAACGCTTGTCCTGCTGCATCGTCGCCAAGTAAGCCGCCGCTTCCTCGTCTTCGAGGCCGCCTTCTTGCTTGAGTATCGTCAGCAACGCGGCTTGCACGTCGTGCGCCATCTTCTTCTCGTCTCCGCAGACGTAGACGGCTGCGCCTTGCATGAGCCATTCGTATAATTCTTTGCTATGTTCAAGCATCCGATGCTGCACGTATACCTTCTGATCCGTATCGCGCGAGAACGCGACGTCCATTCGAGTCAGCACGCCGTCCTTCAGCCAGCGCTGCCACTCCACTTGATAAAGGAAGTCGGAAGCGAAATGCTGATCTCCGTAAAATAACCATGTTTTGCCGGCTGCGCCCGACTCTTCGCGTTCGCCCAGGAAAGCACGGAACGGAGCGACGCCCGTGCCCGGCCCGATCATGATGACCGGAACGTCGGGGTTCGCGGGGAGCTTGAAGTTCGGATTGTCCTGCACGAATACCGGGAGCTCCTGCCCCGGCTCCAGCCTCTCCGACACGTAAGTCGAGCATACGCCGTAACGGACCCGGCCGCGCGATTCGTATTCCACCTTGCGGATCGTCAGGTGCACTTCGTCCGGATACGCCTTCGGGCTGCTGGAGATCGAATAGAGGCGAGCCGGAATCTTCCGAAGCAGCGTCACGAACTTCGCCGCCGGGAAGCCTTTCAGATCGTAATCTTGAGCCAGGTCGAGCAAGTCCCGTCCTTTGACGTATTCCTTCAGCTCATGCTCCTTGCCGGAGGCGAGGAGCTCTTGCAGCCCGCTGTTCGGTGCGAGCGCGGCGACTTGCTCGATCAGCGGCTTCGTCAGCACCGTGATCTCGTACGCGCTAGTCAGCGCGTCCTTCACCGGAAGTTCTCCCGCGTTCTTCGGAAGCGGCACGGATACTTCCGGGCTCCAGCCGAACGCTTCGATCACTTCGTCGACGAGCCGCGGATGGTTGGCCGGATACACGCCCAAGCTGTCCCCGGCTTCATAGCGGAGGCCGGAACCCTCCAGAGAAAGCTCCAAATGCCGGGTCTCGCGATCCGAGCCGCGGCCGTTCAGGTTCAAGTTCTCGAGCACGGCGGCCGAGAACGGGTTCGATCTCGAATAGTCGGTCGCCGCGGCGCCAGGGGCAGCGTTTGCGGAGTCGCCCGGCGTCGCCTGGGCGCCCGCCGGCGCTTGGCCGACCGCGGCAATCACGCTGGCCAGCCACTGTTCCGAAGCGTCTTCGTAATCGACGTCGCAATCGACGCGAGGAGCGATGCGCTTGGCGCCGAGCTCCTCTAGCCGCTGATCGAAGTCTTTGCCCGTCTTGCAGAAGAACTCGTAAGACGTGTCGCCGAGCGCGAGCACCGAGAAAGACGTTTCTTCCAACCGGGGCGCCCGCTTGCCGAGCAAGAACTCATGGAAAGAAATCGCGTTGTCCGGCGGATCCCCTTCTCCGTGCGTGCTCACGACCACGAACAAGTTCTGGACCTTCTTGAGCGTATTCGGTTTAAAATCGATCATCGAAGACAGCGTCACTTGGAAGCCTTGGTCTTGCAGCTTGCCGCTCAGCTTCTTCGCCAGCTTGTGGCTGTTGCCCGTCTGCGACCCGAACAATACGGTCGCCTCCCGCGGAGCCGCCGGCGCCGCCGGAGCTGCAGCAGTAGCTACCGCGGCAGTATTCGCACTCGTCGTACCCGTAACCGAAACGCCTGCGCTCGGCAGAGCGGCCAAATACCCGCTCAGCCAAATTTTCTGTCCGTCCGTCAACGTGGGCAACAATTGGTTAAGCCATTCTACCTGGTCTTGCCGAAAAGGACTATTCGTCGCTTGAAGCATGAACCTGAAGCACCTCGCTATCTTGATATGTGCCATATCCGATCATTCTGATATTATTTTATGACATTGATGCTATAACCCTAACATGCCCCGCTGCGGGGCACAACACAATTGATTTTATAGCATCTATAAGCTGAGGCAATAAGTCGGCGGGACGGAGAGCGAGCGCGACTGAAAGTAACGACTCCCGCCTAAGCATACTTCGAGCACGGAATGACTGATCAAGAGCGACTAGCTCACGGCCAAGTGAGGCTTCGGGCGCCGAGTTGCTTATCGGGAGCAATTAACTCACGGCAAGCCGGCCGCACGCCAAAAGCGCCGAGCTTCGATAGCTCGGCGCTTTTCTCGATCTAGCTTATTCTTATGGCTACGGTCGCTGCTTATCCTTGAAGTCCGCTCACGATTTCGCGAAGCCCTACTGCGAGAGGCGTTAAAGGCCGGCCGAGCAGGGTCGGGAGATCGTCGCTCTCCACATCGAGCGAGCCGTCGCGAATGGCTTGCTGGATCGAGACGACGAACGGAATCGCCGGCTCCGGCACGCCCGCGCCGCTCATGATGCTCGCGTAAGTCGCATCGTCCACCTGCTGCACTTGCGCGTCTTTGCCGCTGACTTCGGCCAATATGGCCGCGAGCTCCGCGATCGTCGTCGGCTTGCCGGCCAATTCATAAACCGTATTGTCGCGGCCTTCTCCCGCCAGCACGTTCGCCGCCGCTTCCGCGTAATCCTTTCTCGTCGCCCAGCCGACTTTGCCGTCTCCGGCGGAAGTGACCCAAGGCGCGCCGTGCAATACCGCTTGAATCGTCTGGATCTCGTTCTCCAGGTACCAGTTATTGCGCACGAAGGCATACGGGATTCCGGTCGCCCGGATCGCCTCCTCCGTCGCGCGATGATCGTCGACGAGAGCGAACTTGCTCGTGTCGGCTCGCGGAGCGCTCGTGTAGGCGATGAACCCGACGTTCGCTTGCTTCGCCGCCTTTACCGCTTCGATCTGCTGCTTGACTCGGTTGCCGACGTCCGACGTCGAGACGATGAGAAGCCGGTCGATGCCCTTGAAGGCGGCGGCCAACGATTCCGGTTGATTAAAATCGCCGAAGCGAACGTCTACGCCTCGGGCTTTCAGCGCTTCCGCCTTCTGCGGATCGCGGACGCTGACGGCCACTTGATCCGCCGGCACTTTCGTGAGCAAATGTTCGACGACCAGCGCTCCGAGTTGTCCCGTCGCTCCGGTTACCAATAATTTCGCCACAGAAATCCCTCCAGGTTTAAAATTAGTTGTAACTGCAATGATTACAAGCACATTATACCTTGCGGACGCGCATGAAGCAACCCGCAAAAAACGGCACCTTCCCGGTTGTCGAAGAGACGGCGGCGTCCGATGGTTTTTCCCGCCTTTATCGGACTTAGTATCGACACATATGCGCGGATACAAACGGAAGGCGGTCGCTCCGGGCGACCGCCTTCCAATAGCATCACCACCGGTTGCACCGTTTCGCCTCCTCGACGATCGCTTTGACGCCCTCTTCGATCCGGTCGGTCTTCGCCCTCGAAACGCTGATGCGCAAAAATTTGTCCCTGTCCCCGCAGTCCGACAAGTAAAAATCCTTTCCCGGCACGACAAGGATGTCCCGCTCCGCGAGCCGCTTCGTCATCCGTTCCAAGTTTACCGTCCGCGGCAGCTTGAACCGGACGTAGACCCCTTCGCGAACGTCGGTCGCCTCGACGATCCCTTCGTCGTCGAATTTCTTCAGCGCCTCGTTCAGCGTTCTCATTCGCGCCGCGTATCGGCTGCCGATCGTATGCTTATGCCGGTCGTACATGCCATTGCGGATGTAGACCTCCAGCGCCGCTTGGGACAGCAACGATGTATCTCCGTATCTCTTATGCGCTTGGAATGCGTCGCGCAACGCTTCCGGCAACACGACGGCGCCCAGCCTCAGCCCGGGGAACACGATTTTGGAGAAGCTCTTCACGTATACGGCGCGGCCTGTCCGCTCGTAAGAGAAGATCGGCTCGAACCGCCTCCCCCCGCCTAGATCGGCCATATAGTCATCCTCGACAATGTACACGCCGTACTTGCCGGCCAGCTTGGCGATCGTCTTCCTCTCCTCCTCGCGATACGAGGTGCCGAGCGGATTATGGAATCTCGACATCGTATAGAAGAATTTGATGTCCCCGCTCGCGAACGCCGTCTCCAGTTCACCGAGATCGATGCCTTCCGCCGAACGCGCGATGCCGCGAACGGGGATACCCTCCGCCTCCAGAAAACGTAAATACAGGTCGTAGCTCGGCTGCTCGACGAGCACCGTTCTTTTCCCGCCCGGGAACGCCATCTTCGCCAGAATCTCGAGCGCTTGCTGGGCGCCGGACGTGACGACGATGTCCTCCGCTCCGGCGAATACCTGGTCTCCGGCCAAGTGGGAGACGAGCGTCTGCCGCAGCGTGTCCAAGCCTTGCGGGTGGCCGTATGCGAACAGGCTCGCTTTGTGCCGGTCGATCGCCTTATTCAGGCAGTGCTGAAAGTCCAAATACGGAAACATCTCCTCGTCGGGAGAAGCCGAGGCGAAGTCGATCCGGACCCCGTCCTCCCGATCGCTCGCGTCTCCCGGCTTGGCCACGGCATAGAAACCGCTCTGCGGAATCGAATAAATCGCGTGCCGCTTCTCCAGCTCGGCATAAGCACGCACGATGGTACTCGCGCTGCATTCGTACAGCGCCTTTGCCGCGCGGACGGAAGGCAGCTTGCGGCCGGGACCGAAATGTCCCTCCCGGAGCTTCGATTCCAGATCGGATAAGACAGACAAGTATTTCTTGACGTCCCGCGCGTTCGTCACCATCGCTTCGCGCTCCTTTCCCATTCCCTCTCCCTCTATCATACGGCATCTTCGCCCCAAACTGTACCGGTACAGTTCAAAGAAGTCGACATCGCGCGGCACGCCTCAATGACGTAACCTCATCTTACGGGGATCGTTAATGGCAAAGATACGTTCGAACGATTCCACGATAGCCGGTTTGGAGGTCCTTCGATGCGTAAACCTAGTTTAAAGCTCGCTTATTTCTTAGCCGTCATGAACGCGACCATAATCGGCTTCTCTTTTCTTATGACCAAGGTCGCGATCGACCGCGCCCACCCGCTCGACACGCTCGCGTTCCGGTTCGCCCTCTCGTTCGCCGCCATGTCCGTTCCGGCGGCATTCGGCTGGGTCAAGCTGAATTACCGGGGCAAGCCGGTCGGCAGATTGTTGCTATTGTCGGCGCTGTACCCGCTCGGGTTCTTCACGCTGCAAGCGTACGGACTACGGTATGCCACGTCGGCGGAAGGCGGCATTCTGTACGCGTTCACGCCGGCTATGACGACGATTCTTGCCTCCCTGATTCTGAAAGAACGGACTTCCTCGTTACAGAAGCTCTCGATCTTCCTGTCCGCGTTCGGCGTCGTCTTCATCTTCGCCATGAAGGACGGCGGCGTCGCTTGGTCGAACATGACCGGCATTGCCCTGCTTCTGCTGACCTGTATCGCGTTCGCCGGATACGGCGTATTCGCCCGATCGCTCTCGAAGCAGTTCAATCCGGCGGAAGTCACTTACTTGATTCTGGGAGTCGGATTCGTCAGTTTCCTGGCCGCTTCGCTCGTCAGGCATGCGACGTCCGGCACGCTGGAACGGTTCGCGGCGCCGCTGGCGGACCCTTCCTTCCTCTTGTCGATCTTGTTCCTCGGCGTCTTGGCCACGCTGTCCTCCGCTCTGACCGCCAACTACTTGCTGTCCAAGATGGAGGCTTCCAAGGCCAGCGTGTTCAACAACTTAGCGACCGTCGTCTCCGTCGCGGCCGGGGCGATGTTCCTCGGGGAAAAGGTGACCGCGTACCATGTGATCGGCTCCGCGCTTATTATTGCCGGGGTGATCGGCACCCATCGATTAGGGACGAAGCCCTCGGGCTCGGCCAGCCTCCCGATCCGGCACGATCGCCGGAATCTATCCGGCTGAATCACGGACAAAAACCCCGTCTCGGATAAGCCCGAGACGGGGTTTGGTCGTTCGAACGGCTATCGTGCCGCCACCTCCGTTGCCATTACTGTTGTTGCTGCGTTTCCGGCTGCTGCAGCGGCTCGCCGCTTGGCATATCGCCGTTCGGCATGTCCGGCCGTTCGCCGTCCGGCGGCGTTCCGCCATCGCCGTCTCTGCCGCCTCTGCCTCCGCCGCCTCCGAAGCCCCCGCCGCCTGGACCGCCCATGCCGCTTCTCGCTTCGGTCACGCCCGACTCGTTCACCCACGTGACGATCGAGGCCGCCTCGAACGCCACGACCTTCGTGCCGCCCGTATACTTGCCTCCGTCGTACAACCCGTTCGCCAGGCTGCCGCTCGAAGCGCCTCCGGAATAGATCGCGTACGAGCCGCCCTTCTTCAAGCTTGGCGAGCTAATGAATACGGATTGGTACGTTTTCGAAGGGGCAAACGTCGCGATCTCGTTGCCGTCGCCGTCTTCCAAATGAACGAGCGTACCCGCTTGCTGCGCTTGCGGATATGTCATTAAGATTCCCGCCTGCGTCGATTCGTCGGACGCAGCTTGCACCATGCCGGAGCTGCCGGCCGAGATCAGGAAGCCTCCCGACATGTGGAACGCGCCGTCGTAATCGAGCGAACCGTTGCCGTTATTCGTCGGGCCGTTCACGAGAACCGTGCCGCCCGTCATCTCGATCGACCCGTTCGCGTCCAGTCCGTCGCCCTGCGCGTCGACGGACACGTACCCGCCGCTGATCGTCAGCTTGTTGGTCGACGCGGCGCCGCTTTCCGGACCGCCGCCCATTCCGCCGCCACCGCCGCCTTGCCCGCCTTGCTCGCCTTCCGCCGTCTCGCTGCTGCCGCTCGCGGCGTTAAAGCCGTCATCGCTGGCTACCAGCGTAATTTTGCCCCCGGCGACCTCGATCGTCGGCGCTTCGATCCCTTCGTTGCTCTTTGCGATATCGATCGTGCCCTCCGCGATGCCGACCGACAAATCGGCATGAATACCATCGTCTTCGGCGTTGATCGTGAACTCTCCGCCAGCGATCGTCAGGTTGCCGCTGCTGTGCAGCGCGTCTTCGCCGGACTTCAGGTTGAACGTGCCGCCAGCGATGCCGATAAACCCTTCTTCGCCCGCCGTGTCGTTCGACGTCTTGATGGCATGCCCGCCCGCGTCGACCGTCAGCTCGCCCGCTTGAACGGCGACCAGGTCCTTGCCCATGACGCCGTCGTCGACCGACTTCACGTTAAGCGTTCCTCCGGTAATTTTCAGCTTATCCTTGCTCGTGATGCCGTTGTTATAATTGCCTTGGACCGTCAGCTTGCCGGAGCCGTTGATCGTCAGATCGTCATGGCTGAACACCGCCGCGTTCGGTTCGTCCGTCGTCGCGTCCGGATACACGTACTTCGTGCCGTCCGACACGACGTTATCCGTTCCTTCCGGCAGCGACACGATCGTCTTGCCCGCTTCCTTGACGTAGATCGCCGAGGAGTCGTCATTGTGAATTTCGACGCCGTTCAGCACGAGCCGCACGGTCGCCTCATCCTTCGCGTCGACGACGATCTGTCCGTCGTCCAGCTTCCCGCTGAGCACGTAGGTACCGGCGGACGTAATCGTCACCGTGCCATCCGATACTTCCGCTCCCGCTCCTTCCACTGTAGCGGTTGCGCCGTTCAACTTAATCGCGGTCGCGTCCGTCGCGCTCCAATCGGCGTATGCGTCATCCTCGTCGAATTCCGCCTTGCCGGTTAGCTCGAGGCTTGCCGTCTGCGCCGCCGCAACCGTACCCGTTGCAGATCCCGCCGTCTCCGTCGCCGATACGCCCGTAGATGCCGCGTTGCCTCCGTTCGTTCCGTTGTTGCCGCATGCCGACATCAGAGCCGCGCATAATAGAATAATGCTTAGCGTCCTTGCTTTCTTCGATTTCATCATTCTTCATCTTCCTTCCTTGTTTTAATATTCCGACACGGTCGGACTCATCGTTAACGTAATATCCAAGTTGCCGTTCCTGCACCGAATGGCGTCAAGGAACTCTTTCTGATTCGCTTGATGATCCAGCGTGATCGCGTACACGAGCTCGTACAGGCTGCCAAGCTCGGTCGTCCGTACTTTTCTCAGCTCGTAGGCGACGTTATATTGCTTGAATACTTCATCGAACGCTTCCTCGTAGCCGAGATTTTCCGGAATCGTTACTTTCAGCAGCTTCTGCGTCGCTTTTTTCGCCCCGAAATCGATCTTTTTCAGGAAGAACATCAGCAGGCACAACACGACGGTGAATAGGACGGCGTAGTCGTAAGAGCCGACGCCGCAAGCGAGTCCGGCCGCCATCGCGAAGAGGACGTAGGCGATATCCTTCGGATCGCCCGGCGCGCTTCGGAACCGGATGATCGAGAACGCGCCGGCCAAACTGAACGCCCTGGCGATGTTGCTGCCGATCAGCAGAATGATGATGGCCACGATCGCGGGAAGCACGATCATCGTAAATACGAAGTTCTGGGCGTGGCCGCTCGTCTGCGTTTTCATATAAGTCAAGCTGATCAAGGCGCCGAGCCCGATTGCGATGGCCAGCGTCAGCAGCGCATCCGTAAACGTCAGTGTAGCTTCCGTCGTCGCCGACGAGAAAAGGGAATCGATCATAGCAGTATTCTCTCCTTCGTTAGTTCGCCGCTTTTCAGCGATTTCTTGAATTCGTTGCCGTATTTGGAGAAGCTCGTCCGGAACATCTTCTGCTCCGATAACATGCGGGACAGCCATACCGGAACCGTCTTCTCCGCCTTCACTTCCATTAGCCATTGACCGCGTTCCATGAGTTGATCTCCGTAATCGCCCGCCTCGAGCTTCAGGTCATGCCGCCTGGAGCGGATGTTCGTGTCGAACGTGATGCGCAGATCCCGGTTGTTCTTGCAGAACATCGCGATCCGGTCGTAAGCCAGATACACTTTGGGCTGCAGGTCGTATCTTCCCAAGAAGTATTCGATCTCCCGCACGACTTGCTTGTTCATATAGGGCTGCAGCTCCAGCGTCCGGCCGGTACCGGCAAATTCGTACGCCTCGTTCAGCCTCAGCGACGTCCGCCTCTTGTTCACCAAGCCGAACACTTTTTTCTTCAACTCCAGGTACACTTTAGCGTCCGCCTCGGGCACGCCGTACGACCGGATCCGAAGTTTCTCCCTGTATTTCGGCTTCGCCAAGCTGTTGCGGATCAACGTATCGTGCTCCGTGTCGTAATAAAGGTTGCTAATCGAATAAAACTTGTCGTTCTTGTTGTACGCGTCCAATTCCATATAGTCGAGCAAGCGGTTATAGAGATCGTAGAAAGACTTGCTATCCATCAAATACTTGCTCTCGTACCGGTTGAACACCTCGATCGCCATAGGTTCAAGCTCCTTTCCTGTGGTAAGCGACGACGACTGCCGTTCTTGGCTCGCCGTTCATGTCTGTATATTAGCCCCCGAACCTTTAGCGAATCTTAAATTGTAAACTCTGTGTTAAAATCAATTGATTAAGGTTGATTAAAGGTTCGGTCCCTATAATGAAGCGCAAGCAAACAAGAAGGGGGAGGCAGCCATGAGAATATTAATCGTAGAAGACGAGGTGCATCTTGCCGAGGCGTTAACCCAAATTCTGCGTAAGCAAAATTACTCCGTCGACGCCGTGCACGACGGCCGATCGGGGCTGGACAACGCGTTAAGCGGCATATACGATCTGCTTCTTCTCGACATCATGCTTCCGGAAATGGATGGCATCTCGATCTTGAAGACGATTCGCGGCCAAGGCATCGCGACGCCCGTCATTCTGCTCACCGCCAAAGGCGAGATTAACGACAAGATCTCCGGGCTCGATCACGGGGCCGACGACTACGTGGCCAAGCCGTTCTCGACGGAAGAGCTGATGGCCCGAATCCGGGCGGCGCTTAGGCGCAAAGGGGAAGTCATGCCGGACGATTCGCTGAAGTTCGGCGATATCGAGCTGAATACGGGCACGCTTAAGCTGACGTGCAAGAGCAAAGAGCTCAAGCTGATCTTAAAAGAGAGCGAACTGCTCGAACTATTGATGTCGCGTCGTAGCGCGGTCACTTCCAAGGAGCAGATTATCGAGAAGCTGTGGGGCTTCGATTCGGAGGTCGAGCATAACAACGTGGAGGTCTACATTTCGTTCCTGCGGAAAAAGCTCGCCTTCCTGAACGCCTCGGTTCGTATCAATACGATTCGGGGCGTCGGATACGTATTGGAGGAGACGGTCTAATGTTGTTCACGAAGCTAAGGAACCGGTTCCTCGTCGTGAACCTGGTCATCATCACTTTCATCATGCTCGTGGCCTTCGCCGCGATCTATACGATCACGTATCAGAACGTGCGGAACGATATCGACATGGAGCTGCAACGCGTATCGGAATTTTACCGGGATCCCGGCGGTTTCGGCGGAGGGCAGTTCAAGGGCGGAGGAGAAGGCAAGCGTTCGCAGCAGCCGAAGGGAGGCTTCGGCGACGGACCGTCGCCGGAGCGTTCGGTATCCTTCTCCATGCAGACGGACGCGCAATGGAACGTGACGTCCACGAACTCCCGCTTCGATATGGACGACGAGTTCTATGCCTCCGCGATCGGCAAAGCCGCCGCCAACCCGACGAAAGACGGCCAGTTCGTCCTGGACGGGAACCGCTGGGCCTATACGGTGCAGCAGAACGGATCGGGTTATTCTGTCGTCTTCCTCGACGTGACCGCCCAGCACAAAATATTAACGAATCTCGTATACACGTTTCTCGCGGTCGGCTTCGCCATGCTTATCGTCATTTATTTGACGAGCCGGTATTTCGCCAATCGTTCCATCGCACCCGTCAAGGAGGCGTTCGACAAGCAGAGGCAGTTCATCGCTGACGCCTCGCACGAGCTCAAGACGCCTCTGGCCGTCATCAACACGAACGCGGACGTCCTCTTGTCCAATAGCGATGACAAGATCGCGCATCAATCGAAGTGGCTGCATCACATCAAATCGGAGACGGAACGGATGAAGACGCTGACGAACGATCTGCTGTACTTGACCGAGATCGACGACGCGCGGGCCGGCATGCTGTTCGCGAACTTCAACGTCAGCGAAGCGGTGGAAAGCATCATCCTGACGATGGAAGCGGTCGTGTTCGAGAAGGATCTCGAGCTTAGCTACGACATCGACCCGGACTTGACCGTGCGGGGCAACGCCGAACAGTTCAAGCAAGTCGTTATGATCCTGCTCGACAACGCCATCAAGTACGCGAATCCGAAAGGCTCGATCTCGCTTGCGCTCAAGAAGCGCCATCACGACGTCCTGCTGACGGTGACCAATACCGGCGACGGCATTCCGGCCGAGCATCTGGACCGCATCTTCGACCGCTTCTACCGCGCCGATAAGTCCCGGACCCGCAAGCAGGGCGGTTACGGCCTCGGCCTGGCCATCGCCAAGTCGATCGTCGAGCAGCACCGAGGGCGGATCTACGCGAAGAGCGCCCCGAAGGAAACGACGGCTTTCTTTGTTCAACTTCCGGTTGCATCCGCACCTTGACGGCGCATACACGACCCTCACGGAACGGCTAAACAGGGTGCCTGTCGGGCACCCTATTCGTATGCTCATATTAACGGCTTCGGCCGATTTCAACCCGTAGATCATCCGCCACTTCCCGCGCGACGCGTTCGCCGGACTCGACGGCTCCGTTCAAATGCTTTAGGCAAGGTGCAGGTCAACTTGTCTATCTTGAAGGCTGAGTTCAGCGTGAATGTTGCTTAGAAACAACGTAGTTGGAATATTTAACTGTAAAATGTGCATGAAAAAAGATACGTGGTAAGGCCTTTTGCATGAATTATATGCAAAAGGTGCACTTCATTTTGCGGATTTCAACTGATGCAGGATGAATCCGGTGAAATTAATGTATGTATTACATCTATTTCACCAGATATCTGAGTTTTAGCCGAAATAACTGCATGTTTTACAGTTCATTTGTCTGTCATTAAGCCACAACAGAGTGGAACTCAGCCATCTTGAAAGAACGCGGCCCTTCAGATCCGCTTGCATACCGCTTGGATAAATCCGCCGAAGGCGTCGTGACTGTATGAGAATCCGCGGTCTAAACCTCAGAACGAATACTCTCTCTCGACCTTGCAGATTCTTACTTTGTAGCTTTCGTACCAGACCTGCTTGCCCTTCTCTTGAGCGACTTGGTGAGCCTCGTCCCGTTTCCAGCCGGCGATGGCTTCGAGACTGTCCCAGTAGGAGACGGTAATGCCCGCCCCGGAGACGTCCCTTGCGCTTTCCACTCCGAGAAAGCCCGATTGCTTGCGCGCTAGCTCTTCCATCCGGTCCGCCATCTTTCCGTACCCGTTATCCCCGTCCGTACGTTGACTCGTAAAAATGACCGCGTAATACGGCTCGTTCGTCTCCCGTTGCATGAAAGCCTCGCCCCTTTGCCGAAAAGTATTTGCGTTATTTGGATTATACTCTTATCGGTCGGATATCCAAACGTCCGAGGCCGAAGAGCGCCTAACAGACGAACAACGGCAGTGATTGGCCTTTCTTCGCCGATTGTCCGAATAATTCATGCTCCGCTCGTCCGTCAAGCGATCGAGCAGTTGCGTATCGATCAACCGATCTTGAACGTGTCGTGAATCAGGCTCGTCACTTTGTCCGGTTCTATCGTTTCTTTCTTCTTGCGGCCATCTTCCACGGACGTCAACGAATGATCGCGCAGCGTCACTCGCCCTCGGTCCGTCAGAATCATCAGAAACAACGTTTTGTTGAAAATCGACCGTTCGCCGCATTGCGTCATCGCGGACACTTCGCCGAAATCAACCGGACTTTTCGACCGGAGAGTAAAACGATACAACTTCTCCCATTCCGCGGTTTCCTTCTTCTCCAGAATCTTTCTGTCCCGATCCGAAGGATCCGGCCGGATGCGATATGCGCCGTCGACATCGGAAATCTCTTCTCCCGTCAGGGGAATCGGCCTGCGAAGCGTGTTGCCTCCGAATCCGACGTCCACCAAATAATCGGCGCCTTCGAGGCGAACGACGTTCATGGCATGGGTTTCTTCGATGAACCATTCGCCGTTGACGTATACGGTGGCCGCCGCCAAGGAGACCGAGTACCCCAGGTCGCCCAACAGCAGGTGAAACAAGCCGTTTAGTTCATAGCAGACGCCTCCTCTACGGTAAATGACGATTTTCCGATACAGATCCGACGCGTCGAGGGATAACGGGATGCCTGCCAGAATGTCCAAGTTCTCGAACGGAATCTCCGTCGCGTGCCGCGCTTGCAGCCGCCCGAGAAAACCGATGTCGCGCTCTCCCTCGTCGACGATTCCGATTCTGGCCAAGTAGCGTTGACTGTTCATCGGCTTACACGGAGCTCAACCTGACGATCGAATAATCTTCGTCTTTCGCGTCGCTTGGCACGTCGCCGCCCGCTTTCGGCGCTTTTCCCCGTCCCGCCAAATGCGAGTAAGCCGCCAAACCTAACGCGACCATAACGCTGATCGCGCCGACCCATCCGATATGGGACACGGATGATCCGTTGACGACGATGCCGCCGATCGCCGCGCCGGCCGCGATGCCGAGCTGAAGCACCGTATTGTTCATGCTGATCATAACCTCGGACGATTGGGGCGACAATTGAATGAGACGAACCATCTGCGCCGACACCGTCGTCCATGCCGACAACGACCAAGCGACGAGAATCGGGAAAGTGGCGATCATGCTTTGACCCGCGATCAAGAGAAGAAGCAGCATGGCGGCATGCAACGCCAATCCGGACAGTTGCGTTCTGGCGACGCCCCAACGGTCCGAGCCCATTCCGCCAAGGCGCGAGCCCAGGATACTGAACAAGCCGAAAGCGAACAAGCCGATGCTGAGCTGGCCGGATGTGAAGTGCACGACGTGAAGCAAGTAAGGCGAGATGTACGCGAACACGATCTCGTAGCCGGCGATCCAGAACAGCGTCGTCAGCAGCGTAGAGGAGACGCGTCTGTCTTTCAGCAGCGCCAACTGATGTTTCATGGACGCGGAAGCCTGCCCTTGCATCGAAGGAATGTAGCGGTAGATCGCGGCCAGCGCGGGAATGCTGATCAATCCGATGACGGCGAAGATCGCGTTCCAGCTCATGAAGGCGGCCATGACCCGACCGAGAGGAACGCCGAGCACCATCGATACGCTGAGTCCCGTAATGACGGTGGCGATCGCGCTGCCTTGCTTGCCTTCCGGCGCCAGCCTTGCCGCGAAAGCGAGCGAACCGACCGCGAACACCCCGGTGCTCAGCGCGAGGACGACGCGGGATACCATCAGGAAGCCGTAGCTGCCGCTGAAGTACGCAATGGCGTTACCCGCGATAAATCCGATCAAGGAGTAAGCGAGCAACCTCTTCCGTTCCACCTTGCCTGTGAGAAGGATGAGAATCGGAGACCCGACGGCCACGGTTAGCGCGAACACGCTGACGAGCTGACCCGCGGCGGACACCGACACGCCGAGATCCTCCGCGACCAGATCGAGAATGCCCGCGATGACGAGCTCCGACGTGCCGATCAAGAACGTAACGAAAGCCAATAAATAAATTTTCCAACTCATGCGAAGTCATCTCCCTCATGCCGGCTTAAGCCGGCGCTGCTTCTACGCGGTTTTCTTTGTTAAAATCAGCTTAGCACGCGCAAATCCATATGAAAAATATTCATATTGTTAGTATACTATATGAAAAATATATGGAATAGAGGCACGAACGATGGAACTGAGACAGCTCCGGTATTTCCTCGCGATAGCCAAAGAAGGACAAGTGACCCGCGCCGCTCAGGTGCTCAACATGGCGCAGCCCCCGTTAAGCCAGCAACTGAAGGCGCTCGAAGACGAGCTCGGCGTCACCTTGTTCGAGCGTAACGGCAGAAGGATGCTGCTGACGCAAGCCGGAGAATTGCTTCGCTCGCGCGCGACGTCCATCATTCATCTCGTCTCCGAGACGGAGGATGAGGTCAAGGAGCTGCACCAGGGGATCCGCGGCATCTTGCACATCGGCTCCGCGCGCTCTTGCAGTTCGTTCCTTCCCCCCCGAATCCAGCAATATAAGCTAGCCTATCCGGGGATGACCTTCCGCCTCTGGGAAGGGGATCCGAACGGCCTGTCCTACCGGCTCGAGAGACGCGAGCTCGATCTCGGCCTCATCCGGCTCCCGCTCGAAACGGATCTCGACCCGAATCTGTTTACGGTCGAAGAGCTCAGAGATGAGCCTTTCGTCGCCGTCCTGCCCCCCGCTTGGGATACCGACCCGTCAAACGAAGACATTCGACTCTACGACCTGAAGGATCGGCCGTTCATCCTTCTTCGCAACGAGAAATCGACCGGCACGCACGACATAATCCTGAAGGCTTGCCGGGAACTCGGCTTCGCGCCGAACGTCGTCTGCGAATGCGCCAGCATCAGCACGATGCTATCCATGGTCAGGGAAGGGTTGGGCGTGACCTTGCTTCACGAGTCCGCAGCGAGGGCCTACGTATCGACGCTTCGCGTGAAGCGTCTGACGGATACGCCGGTACGCACGAAGGTCGGGCTCATTTACTTGAAGGACCGCCTGCTGCCTCGCAGCGTCAAGCTGTTCATGGAGACATTCCATGACATGAGGAATGCTTGAAATGGCTTCATTTTCCGTTCAATCGCTAATTAAGATGAAACTGCCTTAGGCTTAATCCGTATCAATACCTATGATCGTTGAAGGGGGATAAGCAATCATGTCCATGTTCAAGCGAATGCTCGCGAGCGCCGGGATCGGAGCGGCTCAAGTCGATCTCCTACTACATGAGGATGAGGTTAACGCGGGAGATACGATGACAGGCGTCGTCCGAATTCAGGGCGGCCGGGTGAATCAGCAAGTCGACGATGTCTATGCTTTCGCCATGACGAGTTACGAGAAGAGCAACAACGACCGCCGTACGACGGAGAACGCGGCGATCGCCAAGTTCCTGCTAGCCGGGAAGTTCACCGTCGAGGCGGAGAAAACTTACGAGTTCCCGGTATCGTTCCGGCTTCCGACCATCACGCCGATGACGACTGCCAGAACGCCCGTGTGGATTCAGACCGGACTGGAAATACAGGAAGCGATTAATCCGAAGGACCGCGACGAGCTTCAGGTCGGGCCGCACCCGCATTCGGCCGTCGTCCTGGAGGCGGTCAGGCAACTCGGCTTCCGCCTTCGCGAAGTCACCTGCGATTATGCGCCGCATATCGGCCGCAAAGCCGGCGTACCTTTCGTTCAAGAGTTCGAGTTCGTCCCCACCTCGCTTTTCCAAGGTCAATTGGACGAATTGGAAGTCGTATTCTTCCCCGACGAGAACGGCATCGACGTGCATCTTCAAGTGGATCGCAAAGCGCGCGGGTTGTCCGGCTTGTTCGCAGAGGCGCTAAATGCCGACGAGCGCATCGTGAAAGTCAGATTCGAGCGCGGTCAACTGTCTCAGGGCTCGGGGTACATTGCCGATCAACTGGGCGATCTTGTTCGCAGATCTCTGTAACCTCGGAATATTATTAAAGACCATCCCGCGGGATGGTCTTTTTCGCGTCTTCTTACCTCAACGTCTTCAAAGCGCCGCTCCAGGCGAGCACTTGGTCGAGCATACCGTTTACGTTCGTGAGATGAAGATCGGCCGGCTTGAATACGGAGCCGTTCTCGAAGTCGGTAAACAGCGAGAGAGCAGGGTGCACGCGAACGTCCGCGACGGACAATTCGCCCAAAATCCCGCGCAGATGCTCGGCCGCCCGGGCGCCGCCGACGGAGCCGTAGCTGACGATGCCCGCCGCCTTGTTGTTCCAAGCGTCCCTTGCGTAATCGAGCGCGTTCTTCAGCGCGCCGGAAATGCTGTGGTTATACTCCTGTACGATAAACACGAAACCGTCGAGGCTCGCAAGCTTGACGTTCCAAGCGGTCGCCTGCTCGGTCGCGTCGGCTTCCCCGAGCAGCGGGAGCTTGTAGTCGGCGATATCGACGATCTCGTAATTCGCGTCGCCCCGCTTATCGGCGACGCTCTTCACCCATTCCCCGACTTGGGGGCTTAAGCGCCCTTGACGGGTGCTTCCCAGAATAATCCCGATATTCAACTTAGTCATGGATTACCTCCCGAGGGATTCGTTATCTTTAACAGATCCTCCTATAAGATATCCATTTTTCGAGGCAATATGTCCATGTGGGTTACGGTTTAGGGTTACGGTTTAGGGTTACGGTTTAGGGTTACGGTTTAGGGTTACGGTTTAGGCTTACGATCCGGAATCCCATGCATAAGGAGACGAGACCAGGTAAGATAATAGCCTTAAGCCCCGCCAGAGAGGTGGTTTCCGTGGTTATAATCGTCCCAGCGTTCCTTGCGTTCCTTGCGTTCCTTGCCCTCGTCTCGTCCGCGATGGCGGGCTCTAGCTTGTACTTCTACCGCATGGCGGTCGCCCGCGCGGACAAGAGTTTCCTAAGCGGCAACCCGGACCTTGCCGCGAACGCGAGCGCCCGTGCGGCCGTTGGCTCCGAAACGAATGCGCATTCCTTGCCGAATGACGATTGGTGGGAACGCCAATCGATCACGGATTGGAGCATCGCGTCGGACGACGGCCTCCGGCTGCACGCCTACTTCATCCCGACGAACCCGATTTCGGATAAAACGGCGATCCTCGCGCACGGATATTCCGGAGACGCCAAACAACTGGTCCCGCTGGCGGAGATGTACAAGGATACGTTCGGCTATAACGTGTTGCTCCCCGACGCCCGCGGGCACGGAAGGAGCGATGGGAAATATATCGGCTTCGGATGGCCGGAACGGCTCGACTATGTTAAATGGATCGATAAGGTGATCGCCCATGTCGGCCCGCAAGCGCAAATCGTGCTGCACGGCATCTCCATGGGAGGAGCGACTGTGCTCATGACCAGCGGGGAAAAGCTGCCTGCGAACGTGAAAGCGGTCGTGGGGGATTGCGGCTACACGTCGGTCAAGGATCAACTCGCTTACCAGCTGAAGCGAATGTACCGCATGCCTTCTTTTCCGATGATTCCTTCGACGAGCCTGATGACCCGAATCAAAGCGGGATATTTCTTCGGGGAAGCATCGGCGCTCGCGCAGGTCCGCAAGTCCCGAACTCCTACGCTGTTCATACACGGGGAAGCCGACACGTTCGTGCCGACCCGAATGGCGCATGAGCTGTACGAGAACGGTCCTTCGGACAAAAGCCTGTACCTTGTCCCCGGAGCCGGTCACGGTCTCGCTCGGCATGCCGATCCGGCAAGCTACGAACGGGAAGTCGGCCGCTTCATCGGACAATATGTCCATCAAGCAAAAACGCCTTCGGCGTCCTCTGGGCGCTGAAGAAGCTTTGCGGAGACGATTCAGAAATGGATAAGCGTGAAACTTATACATTCTGGTAGAGT
>NZ_JBHSMH010000023.1:0-88138 GCF_042655365.1 Cohnella suwonensis
CGGATCTGTGAGGGGTAGGGGGCGCAATCCATGATAGGAGAGGCCCCGCCTACTCGACCATTTCGCGGAAAAGATGTAGGGGAAGTTAAGCTGCTCCTATGCTCCTCCTGATCGGAAGGGATAAAGGTACATTTCGCGAACAGCCGAAGGCAGGAACTGGATGTCGGACCGGTCTACCCCAAGAGTGACAAGGGTCATGGGGGTGATTGCCGCATTATGGGAATCCGCCCAAAGTATAAGGACCGGAGGCAAAGCCTCCGGTTTTTTCTTCCCTCGGCTTTTTTCCGCGTTCAAGACCCCGCCTTCAACCGGTGGAGCAAATCGTTCGAGCACTCCAGATCCATGTTAAGCAGCGTCTGATAGAAAGCCGCCGCTTCTTCCAAGATCGACTTATCCTGCGTAAAGAAATACTTGAGAATCATACCTCTTGCCCTGTGCAGCTTTCGCTCCAGATCCCGGTAACGCTCGACGATTCGGGCGTCTTCCATCATGCGTTGTTCCGCCATATAACCCAGCCTTGTCAGCATGACGCTTTTGTGCTCCCACAAAATTTGGAATCTTCGGATGTCGAAGAAAGCGTCGGGCTTGTCGATGATTTCGCGAATATTGCCGATCGCAACCTGATAGACGGCCGAGCAGCCGTAGGCGTGCGGCTTATAGTCGAATAGATTAAAACCGGATGTAGGCATCGTGCCTAGCAAATAATCCTCCAACGATTCCGCGAACAGCCCCGGATCGAATGCGGGAGCGTCGGCTCCGCTGAAGCTGATTAACTGAATCGCTCCTTTTGCTTGAGGAGCCCCGTAAAATTTCCGTTCGTCTTGGGCGGACGTATGCGAATACCCCTCGTCCAACTCTTCGTACGTACACTTCTTGAACTGATATCTGCCGTAATCGAAATTATCCGCGATATAGAACTCCCGGGCATCGTCGTCGTAACCGTAGACGAACAGCTCATGCAAATGATCTCCTCCATGGATGTACGCCGGAATGAATCTGGTTTTGACCAGGAAGGAGACATAATAGCCGCTGTCGATCGCGTTTTTGGCAAAGGCTGCAATATCGTTATCCCACTTGAGCGCAATGAACGTTTTGTCGATTCGTTGGTAATTCAGCATAGGGCAGTCCCGAAAGTTGAAATCCAGATAGTCGACCCAGGCCTTCTGCCAACATACCGTTTGAACGAACCTGTTCAGCAGCCACGGTACGGTACCGGGGCGACTTTCCAATACCGACAAAGCATTCGCATGCGCCGCATATAGCGTAACCATCGGATTGGAGACAGGCAGAATGGATTCCTTGCGAGTCACGGACATTTGAATATCCTCCCAGAATCGTTCTTTTCTTGTGTATTCTCCTTTTCGAAGTCAATATCCTTTGGTAATATTAAGTAATAATGACATTGAATACGAAAACATAATCCGGAATGTAAATGAAAGGGGGAAGTCGAGCAATTGGAATTTCAAAATCGATTCGGCAAGGGGGATGATGATGGAAGATGCCATACGGCTGCCGCTCGGTCAGCCAATCGTTTCGTCATGGGCTAATCATTCGCATATTCTATCTATCATTTCGAGAAGTCCGGACAGCGTCAATTGGATCTATTCGAACTATATTCAGCTTGAGTTGATCGAAGCGCTGAACGATGACCTCATGCTGCTTAATTATTCTTTCCCGACGACTCCCGAGGATGCCTGCCAGTTGCTTGACGTAACCAGATGCCCGAGGGAAAGCGTCGAATTAGGCGGCGGTTTGGTGAATTTTTTGAAAGAGAGCCTGCGGAATAAGCAATACGTCTACCTGTTCCTGGATGCTTTCTATATGCTCGGCTATCCTTTTTACGAAGCGGAGCATGTTCCGCACGACCCTTTAATCGTAGGTTTCGATGACCGCGAGCAAGTGTTTTATTTGGCGGATTTTCATGTGTCGACGGGCGGTATCGTAAAATACGGCATTTTTGCGGTCTCTTATCGGCAAGTCGAGCAGTCGTATTACCTCTTGCCTCCGGAAGGGGACCGCATGAACGGCATCGAACTTTTCGGCTACCGCGCGGACGCGAAGTGCCGCTTCGATGCGGATTTGGTCAAGCTCTATTTATCCGATTATTTGAATGCCTCGTTCACGCTAAGCAAAGAGCAAACTTGGCTTTCCACCAAGGTAGCGGCCTATGGGATCGAAATCTACGATTACTTGTTCAAGCAATTATCGTTAGTCAAGGAAGAACGCCAGGCGCCCGACTTTCGTTTGGTTCATGTTTTGCACGATCATAAAACCCTCATGTATAACCGTTTAAAGCATATGAATGGGATGGGATATATTTCGGAAGAACGATCTCGATCCTATGGGCAGGTCGTAAAGGATTGCGTCAAATTGCGAAATTCCGCCCTGAAGTACGGCGTAACCGGCAATAAGGCGTTTCTAACGGAAGCGCAACATACGCTCCAAGCTATTCTGGAGAACGAAAAACAAATCCTGTATTCGGTTTATGTTGAAATATAGTTAACCATTTTTTACAAAAAACGAACAGAAATGATATTGACCGCAATCGGGGGCTGTTGTTAAACTATTGACATACAAAATTTACTATAAAATGAATTTCAAGTCTAATTATGTCGCATTATGGGAGGTTTTGTCGAACGCATTGGAATAGATCCATTTACCCCCCCATAAGGAGATGGTCCTTTCATGTCGCCTCGCACGTTGGAAGAGCGTGCTTTCGAAAGGCAAGCGTCGAATTTCTGGAACGATAAGCTGCAAGGTTGGGTCAATGAGCCTCCTGTGCAGCCGGATGGTTTCGGAGATGCGATCGGCAAGAACAAAATCGAGATTCGGATTCCGGCCACGGCCATGGAAGATTTGAATCTTTATTGCCGACGGCGCGACGATTTGCGGTTGATCTTTTTCTTCGCCGCTTGGGCAACCGTGCTCTCGGCATTCGCCCACTCGGAACAAAAACGGGCAGTAGCCGTACCCGCGTTTCTTGGAAGCGCGACCGGCCGGCTCGTACCGATGATGATCGAGAAACCGAAGACGGGCGTTTCCTTCAAAGAATGGCTGGGGCAATGGCTCGAGACGTTTCGGGACGCTAACCGGTATTCCGAGTATTGGCATGCCCGACCGGACAAGCCGCTATTGCGGGAAGGAATAGAGCGTTTCGTCTTCACCTATCAAACGATGCAAGGGAGGGAATTCGAGAACTCGTTCGCAGAGGCGAACGGAATGGCAGTATGGCTTCATATCGAGAACGACAACGACAACGCCGGAGAATGGGTCGGCATCTTTAGCTATGACGCCGGTCTTTATAGTCCGGTCTTGATGAGGTCGATAGCGGAAAGCTTCGTCGCCGTACTGGAACAGGCTTCCGCGAATCCCGATAGCGATATGGCCGCATGGGAACTTCGGTCGCGGGAGGAGATAACCAGGCAAGCGTCCTGGAACGACACGTCCGAGCCCTATGACCGCGAACAGACGATTCATGGCAAATTCAAGCTGGTAACGAATCGGTATCCGGATCAACCGGCCGTAGTAACGCCATCCAACCGCCTGACTTATCGGGAAATAGACGACCGATCGGATCGTTTGGCGCGCCTATTGCAGCGTGAAGGGATTGTCGCCGGCGACCGCGTAGCCGTCATGATGGACCGGTCCGCGGAGTGGGTCATCGCCTTTTTGGCCGTTCTGAAAGCCGGCGGCGTCTATACGCCGGTCGACCCCGCCTACCCGGCATCGCGAATCGATTATATGCTCTCCGACAGCCGGTCGTCCGCGTTGATCGTCTCGGGAGAGAACGACACGTCCCGCCGTTTCGACGGTCTCGTGATCGATCTGGCTAACGGACAGACGAGGCTTCATCCGGAAGAGGACGTCATGACCGAATCGCAACCTCGCCTTTCGTCGAAAGATTTGGCCTATTTGCTGTATACGTCGGGCTCGACGGGCGTCCCGAAAGGCGTCATGGTCGAGCACCGCGGGGTAAGCAATTTGCGGCGTTATTTCGAAGGCGTTCTCGGCATCGGGTCCGACGAGCGCGTTCTGCAATTTGCCAGCGCGTCCTTCGACGCGTCCATCTGGGAGCTGACGATGGCGCTGCTGACCGGCGCGCAGCTTCATATTGCCGCCGCGGACGTCATCGGCGATTTCCGGAAGTTCGAGACGTTAATGCGGGAACAAGCGGTCACGGTCGCCACGCTTCCGCCGACTTACGCCGTTCATCTGAATCCGGAACGGATGCCCTCGCTCAGGCTGCTCGTCACGGCAGGCTCCGAATCGAACAGGGAGCTGCTCGCGAGGTGGCGTGACCGCGTCACGTACGTGAACGCCTACGGTCCGACCGAGACGACCGTGTGCGCGACGGCATGGAATGGCAGTAAGGAGCCGCTGCCGGAATCGGCGATCGTTCCGATCGGCCGGCCGCTGCCGAATATGCAAGCTTGGATCGTGAACGATTCGCTGCAGCCGCTACCGGCGGGCTTGGCCGGGGAGCTTGTCGTGGCAGGCGCGGGCTTGGCGCGGGGGTATTGGAACAAGCCGGATATGACGGATAGTAAATTCGTCCGTCTTCCTTCCGACGGAACGCGGATTTATCGGACCGGGGATTTGGCGAGATGGACGCCGGAAGGACGTCTGGCTTTCTTGGGAAGGCTCGACCGCCAAGTGAAAATTCGCGGTTACCGGATCGAGACGGAAGAGGTGCGGCATGCGCTGACGAGGCAAGCGGGCGTAAGGGATGCCGTCGTGACGGTCAAACCGGACGCGCTGGGCGAAGCCGTCTTAATCGGATATTATACGGCGGATCCGGAACATGCGCCGACCGCCGAAGCGCTGCGGGAATCGCTTGCGGGCCGGCTGCCCGGATTCATGGTTCCTGCTTATTTGATCCCGCTGCCCGACATTCCGCTCACGCCTAATGGCAAGCCCGACATGAATGCGCTCCCCGGGCCTTCGGAATGGCTTGCCGGCAAGGATGAGCCGGACGGGGAGCCGCCCCGCGGCGAAACGGAAAATCGCTTGGCCGCGATCTGGCGAACGCTACTCGGAGTCGAACGGATCGGAAGAAGGGACGACTTCTTTAAGCTCGGCGGTCATTCGATGAAAGCGGCCCGGATGACGGCGCGGATTCACGAGACGTTCGGCGTCAATATGCCGCTGGAGCAGATGTTCCGGCATTCGACGCTTGCGGAAATGGCGGATCGAATCGGGCAGATCGGAACGGAACCCGCGATGCCGGGCATTCCTCCCGCCCCTGTCCGGTCCGGTTACCGGCTCTCGCCCGCGCAGACGAGGGTGTTCACGATCGAGAGCTCCCGCCCCGGCAGCGCCTTATACGTATTGCCGTTCGCCTTCTGGCTGGAGCCCGCTCCGGACTTCGAGCGGCTGGAAGCCGCATTCGTCCGGTTGATCGAGCGTCACGAGCCTCTGCGCACCTCGTTCGGATGGGAAGGCGGCGAACCGGTACAAACCGTTCATCCTGCCGTTCCGTTCCGAATGGACCGAATCCGGGAAAGTCCGGAACGACTGGAGGACTTGACCGGGCGGTTCGCGAGGGCGTTCGCCCTGGACCGGCCTCCGCTGCTGCGGGCGGCGCTGGTCGAATTCACCGACGGCAGGACGATGCTCCTGCTCCATCTCCACCATATTATCGCGGACGGGATTTCGCTCGGCATTCTCTTGAACGATTTGACCGCCATGTTATCGGGACATGAGCTTCCGCCTTTGACTTTGCAATATAAGGACTACAGCGAATGGATCAGCGGCAGGGAGATTTCCGCGGAGCACGACGCGTTCTGGATGAGCCGATTCCGGGATTACGCGTCGACCCCCGACCTGCCGATCGATTTTCCGAGATCCTCTTCCTCGCGCCGTTACGAGGGCGGAACGCTGGCTCTTCAATGGGACCGGGCAATGGCGGAATCCGTCCGCCGATTGGCGGCGCGATGCGACGCCACCGTGCATCTGACGATGCTGGCCGCGTATTACGTGCTCCTCTCGAAGGTGACGGGATCGGAAGACGGGGTCATCGGATCGCTGCATGCCGGCAGGGACCATCCGGATCTGATGAATATGGCGGGCATGTTCGTGCATACCTTGGCGCACCGCAACAAGGCGGACGGGAAGATGACGTTCGAAGCCTTCGCCCGCGAGGTCAAACGGCGGGTGGCGGAAGATTACGAGCACGCGGACTATCCGTACGAGCTGCTCGTCCGCAAGCTGAAGCTGCGCGACCCTTCCCGGAATCCTCTGTTCGACACGATGTTCGTGCTGCAAAATCTGGAGGCGCCTCTGCCGCGCGGCGGCCATACGAGATGGATCCCGCATGTGCTGTACGAGAAATGGTCGCGTTTCGATCTCGTATTCCAAGCCTGGGAGAATGCGGAAGGCTTGCTGCTATGGGTCACTTATTCCAGCTCGTTATTCCGCGAGACGACGGTCGGGAAGTTGGCGGAAGATTACCGGAAACTGCTGGCCCGGCTGGCGGAACGACCGGATCTCGTCTTGGCCGACCTCGACCTGGCAACCGGGTACAGGCCCGTAACCTCTTCCCGCCACAATCTGGATTTCCGGTTCTGACGCTCGCGGAGTTCAAGGAGAAAACCGAAGGAGGAACGATCGATGGCCGCCCGCAAACTATTGCCGATCGCCGAACCGGATATTGCTTCTTATGGTCATTTCGCTTTTTTTCTCTCGGTGTTGTACACGGACGCGGACGCGATGCGGTGGGTATACAGCAATTTCGTCCAACTGTTGATGAGGGGCTCGGATAGCGACATGATGGTGGATTATTACACGAGCAATCCGGACGACCATCATTTAGTTCCGAGTCTTGCCGGCTCGCCGCGTCTGGCCCGGAAGATGATTCAGCGGTACTTTCCGCGCTTCGCCGATTTCGTCCGGAACAGCATCGAAGACGGCTATTATGTGACGACGTTCGCGGACGATTTCTATATCCCGGGGACCGTCGGCTACCAGAACCGATCCAATCCCCACAGCATCTTCATTTATGGCTTCGACGACGAGAACAGGACGTTCCATGCAAGCGCTTTTTTGTCCAACCAACGTTACGGCGGCACAACGGTCTGCTACGACGATCTGGAGAAGGCATTCCACGGATTCGAACCGCCTGACGAGTATCACTATACGGCCTATACTCACTTGTACAAACTGAACGAAAGACGGAAATCGGTCTGCGACTTTAACGTGCCATGGCTCATGGAACAGCTGGAGGATTATCGGCTCGCCAAGCCTTCGAATCGCGTGCAGGAGCTGTACGAGGTTAGCAGCTCTCCTCCCCTCGCGTGGGGAATGGATATTTACGACTTCCTTCTGCTCCAAATCGAGCGCCACGCCGCCCGGGAAATCTACCTCGATCACCGTCCCTTTTACGTGCTGTGGGAGCACAAAAGAATGATGAACCGCCGCTTCGCCTACATGGAGCGTCAAGGCTACTACGTGGTCTCCCCGGAGGCGGCGGAAGGCTACCGGAGCGTCGAAAGGTCGGCCTTGTTGAACCGCAACCTGATGTTGAAATACTGGATGACCTTGGACAACCGCTATCTGGAGCAGCTCGCCGAACGGCTGATCCCGCTAAAGGCCGAGGAAGCGCTCGTGATCGAGCGGCTGCTGGACGAATATGCAACTTCGTTGAGAACGAAGGAGGAATGAACGATGTCCGCCCGTAAAATATTGCCGATCGCAACGCCGGATCTGACTTCCTACGCCCATCTGGCCTATCATCTGTCGATCCTGTATACGGACAAGGACGCGTTGCGATGGGTGTACGCGAATTTTATTCAATTGTACGTGAAGGACGACGTTATGGTCGACTATTATACGCAGAACCCCGATTGCAGTCTCGTGCCGAGCATCGGAGGATCTCCGCGCATGACCAAGAACCTGATTCGGCGGTTCTCCCCGAGCTTTACCGACTTTGTCCGGCAATGCATCGACGAAGGCTATTACTTATCGACTTTCGTGGACGAGTTTTACATTCCGGGCACCGTCGCTTATCGGAATCGTTCCAACAATCACGGCATCTTTATCTACGGCTACGATGACGGAAGCCGGATGTTTCATGTCTCCGCGTTTCTGTCCAACCAGAGCTACGGAGATACGCTGGTCAGCTACGAGGATATGGAGCAGGGGTTCCAGGGAATCGAGCCGAGGCCGTTCCATTACACGTTTTATACCCATTTGTATAAGCTGAACGAATTGTACAAACCGTTTTTCGGCTTTTACGCGCCGTGGGTCATGGAGCAGATGGACGATTATTTGCATGCTAAGCCTTCGGACAGGAGAATGCGGGCTTTCGAGGAGACGAAGACACCCTCTTTCATCTGGGGGATGGACATCTATGATTGGATGCGGAACAAAATCGAGCGTCAAATGGCAAGAGAAACGATGATCGACCATCGTCCCTTCTACGTGCTGTGGGAGCACAAAAGAATGATGAATCGGCGCTTGGCGTATATGGAAACGAACGACTTCTACGTGTGCTCCACGGAGGTGCTCGAAGGTTACCGGAAAGTCGAGCAGGCGGCCTTGCTCATTCGCAACCTCAAGCTGAAATTTCTGATGAGCTTCGACAATCGGTATTTGGAGCAGCTCATCGCGCGTTTGGGCGCACTAAAAGCCGAGGAGTCGCTGGTCGTGGAGCGAATGCTGGAAGAATACGAGACTTCGCTGCGGCTCGGGGACGAGAACGCGAGACGGTTGCAAAACGCGTTGTAAGGATTGAGAAAAGGGAGGATGCCAGATGAGTTTGGATGCGTTGGAAATTCAGAAAATATTGTCGAGCGGAAAATTGGACAAGGAAAGACGGTTTTGGTCCGAACTTCTGGAAGGGGAACGGGAATTGACCCGCTTGCCCGAGGACCGAAGGCTGAGCGGAGCGGAGTCTGCCGCCCTGCGCGAATGGCATACGGAATTCGGCCCCGATCTCTCCGGCAAAATCAAAGCGCTGGCAGGAGCCTCGGACATCGCCGCTTTCCTCGTATTGTTAAGCGGCGTTCTGTTGGTAGCCCGGAAATACGCCCATGCGCCGGAAGCGTTGATCGTCACGCCGGTGTTCGACGCGGACGAACGGAACGCGCTCGTAAACCGTCTGCTCGTCGTTCCGTTCGCGCCGAACCCGGATGCCTCCTATCGGGAGTTCTTGAACGAGCTCAAAGACCGGCTGGCCGACATCTTGGACAATCAGAACTATCCGTTCTCCCAGCTCGCTCGGGATCGCGGATGGGGGAGCGCGGACGACGCGTCCGAATTCCAAATCCCGCTCGCCGTCGGCTACGATCGGATTCATTCCGTCCAAGCGCCGGAGGAGATGAACGCGGAATTCATGTTTTGGTTCGCGGAAAGGGAAGGGGAGTGGTTTCTGCAAATCCGCTGCGATACCCGGCGTTATTCGGACGGCTTCGCGCAGGCCGTCGCCTCCCACTATCTTCGCGCGCTGGAACGCCTGTTGACCGACCCGGATGCTCCGTTGTCTTCCTTGGAGATGCTGGACTCCTCCGAACGGGATGCGGTCGTTCGCGGTTTCAACGATACGGATGGTCCTTTTCCCCGCGATCTGACGCTCCATCGTTTATTCGCCGATCAAGCGGCCAGAACGCCGGATGCCGTAGCTGCCCTATTCAAAGACGAGACGATCGGCTACCGGGAGCTCGACGAGCGGTCCAACCAATTGGCAAGAACGCTGCGGAGCACGGGCGTACGTCCGGAAGATCGCGTTGTCCTGTTATGCAGGCGTTCATTCGATATGATCGTCGGCGTGCTCGGCATCCTGAAGGCGGGAGGGGCATACGTCCCGATCGATACGTCTTGGCCCAAGCGCCGGGTGCAGACGGTGCTGGAACAAGTGGGCGCCGCCCATATCGTCACGCAAAGGGACGTGTTCGCGCCCATGGCCGACCTCCTGTGGCGGACGAACTCGCTTGAGCATGTCGTGCTTATGGATGAATCCGGACCGGAACCGGCTACCGCCCATCCGGATCGGGAATCGGTCGTCCGGATGTTCGACGATCTCGCGGCCAAAGCCATCGACCGCGTGTCGTCGGGCGGGTTCATTAGCTCTTACACGGGAATATTCTTCACCGAGGAAGAAGTGGACGAATATCGGGACCGGGTGATCGAGCTGGCCTTGCCGTACGCCGGAGAGGGAAAAGCCGCGCTAGAAATCGGCTGCGGATCGGGTATCGTGTTGTTCGAGCTAGCCGGGCGATTCGAACGGTACACCGGCCTGGATCCTTCGACGGCGACGCAGGAACGCAACCTTCGCAAGATCGAAGGCGATGGCCTGGCGGAACGGGTAAGGCTCGTTACCGGATTTGCCGACGAGATATCCGGCATGGCGGACGGCTCCTATGACGCGGTACTGCTTCCGAGCACGATCCAGTTTTTCCCCGATTATTTCTATTTGGAGAACGTGCTGCGGGAAGCGGTGCGGCTCCTCCGGCCGGGAGGGGCGCTGATCGTGGCGGACGTTCCGGACGAAGCGGAGAAGGAAGAGTTCCGATCGTCGCTCGAGGAATTCAGAAGGAATCACGGCGCCTTCTACAAGACCCGCGTGCAATTGGATCAGCATCTGTATTGCCATGAGGACTTTTTCACGGGTTTTGCCGGCCAATTCCCCGGTTTGCGCGTCGAAATCCGCAAGAGGACGCGAGGGTTCAAGAACGAACTCCGCTTCCGTTACGACGTCGTGATCACGAAGCCGGAAGAACCGAACGCGGAGCCGGCCGCGCGCCTGATCAACTTCTATTCCAAACAGCGCCTGAACGAAGAGGATAGCGGCGGGCTTCCGGCCGCGGGCGATCCTTCGGACACGGCGTACGTCATCTTTACCTCCGGCTCGACGGGAACGCCGAAAGGCGTCGTCGTGCCGCACCGTCCGGTCGTTAACGTCATCGATTGGGTCAACGGAACGTACGGCGTGAACGCTCGGGATCGTCTGTTTTTCGTCACGTCGCTTTGCTTCGATCTGTCCGTCTACGATGTGTTCGGAATGTTCGCGGCCGGCGGGGCGATCGACATCGTTCCGGAGGAGGACGTCCGCAGGCCGGAAACGTGGCCGGAGCGGATGGCCGCAAGCGGCATCACGATCTGGGATTCGGCGCCCGCCGCTTTGGCCCAGAGCATTCCGTTTTTCGAGAAGCATGGCGGCGCGCGGGCGCCGCTGCGCTTGTGCCTGCTCAGCGGGGATTGGATTCCCCTGCCGCTTCCGGACCAATTGCGGCATTTGTTCCCGGGCAGCCGGGTCGCGGCGCTCGGCGGAGCTACCGAAGCCTGCATCTGGTCGAATAGCTACGAGGTGGGCCAGATCGACCCGCAGTGGCTGAGCATTCCTTACGGCAAGCCGATTCGGGGCGCCAAGTATTATATTTTGGATCCGGATAGGAAGCCGTGTCCGATCGGGGCCCGGGGAGAGCTGTTCATCGGAGGGGAATGCCTGGCGAGCGGTTATCATGCCGAACAACTGACGAAGGAACGTTTCCTACCCGACCCGTTCGCCGCGGATCGCGCCGCCCGCATGTACCGGACGGGGGATTTGGCGAAATGGATGCCGGACGGCAATATCGAATTTTTGGGCCGGGTCGATCATCAGGTGAAAATCCGCGGCTACCGGATCGAGCTGGGGGAAATTCAGGCGAAGCTGCTCCGCCACCCCGACATCGCCCAAGGCGTCGTCCTCGATTGCAAGGACGGCTCCGGGCAAAAAGCGCTTTGCGCCTATTACGCCGCACCGGCCGAACTGCCGGTTCGCGAGCTGCGGGATTACTTGGGCGCGGATCTTCCGGGGTATATGATCCCTTCCTATTTCGTCCGAATGGAAGCCATTCCGGTTACGGCCAATGGGAAAGTGGACCGCGCGGCATTGCCGGATCCGCTGTCCCAAGTCCGGTCGGACGAAGCTTACGAGCCGCCGGCGAGCGACATCGAAGCCGAGCTGGTCGAGATGTGGAAGCAGCTGCTCGAAATCGAAGTCGTCGGCGTGAACGACAATTTCTTCGAGCTGGGCGGCCATTCGCTGCTAGCCGTCAAGCTGGAAATCGAGATGGAGCAGCGCGGACTCGTCATCTCTCCCGAGGATTTCCAACAGTGTTACACGATTCGCGACCTGAGCCGGTTCACGACCAGAGCCTCCGATGCGGACGCGGCCAGTTGACGGTATTAATGATGCCGTTATTGAACACTGGCGTGAGGTACGGCGGGTTGAGAAGTTATAACGGTTTTTAAAGACGTAAATATAAGTGGAAATAATACTACTAATTTCCACGAATAATCGGCTAATTGAATACTAAAGGGAAAAAATGCATTTAATTCTTCCGAAACGCCTCCATTTAGCTGAGTTAGAAGGAAAATAAGCGTACTTTTTCCCTTTAGAAAGTCAGGATTTCGAAATAGGGCTTATTTAAATGCATGATTTCCCTCTATATAGACAGTGGCGTGAGGTACGGCTGGTTGAGGAGTTATAACGGTATTTTAAAAGCCGTCAATATAGTTGACGGAGTGTCCGGGAATGAACGGAAGCTTATTGCCGCTAACCGCGGTCCGATGAGAAGGGGGAGGACCTATGCCGAACGCGTTATGGATCTGGATAGGAGCGCTCGGGCTTTGCGTGCTGCTTAGCGCCGCGGGAATCGCGGTTGCGTTGGTCGATATCCGTACCGGCAAAAGGCAGCTATTGCACTCGGGCAGAAGAATCTTATCGTATTTGCCGTTCGCCGCCGGTTTTTACGGATGGCTCGGCTATTGCGTCTACGGCATCGGCTGGCTGCTGACGTCGGATCGGTCCGCCGCCGGCTTCTGGAAAGACGCGTCCGCGCCGGAAATCGTCGTTGCCGCGTCGGCCTGCGCCCTCCCGGTATTGTTCGGCGTCTATCTCGCCTTGACGTTCCATTACCCGAAACGGAGGGAACGCCCCTATGCTGCCATGCTGCTACTCAGCATCGTCAGCGGGGTCGGCAACGCGTCGATGATCTTCGTCATCAACGCGGCGATTGCCGAAGGCGGGGAAGTCCGCGTCCGGCTGTTTCCCTTTTTCGTCCTGGGCATGTTGCTCTTCGTCTGCGGGCAGAAGCTGCTGCGTTCCCGCCTCATCCGCATGACCAACGGCATGGTGTACGACAAGCGGATGGAAATTCTCGGCACCGTCCTGAACGCGTCCTACGAAAAAATGGAAGCGATGGAACGCGGAAAAATCGAAACTTGCCTGAACAACGATACGGAAACCGTCAGCGCCTTCGCCAACAAATTGGTCAGCATCGGGACATGGACGGTCACGATCATCGCCGGCTTCGTCTATTTGGCGCTGATCAACGGGGCCGGATTTCTGCTGTCGCTCGGAGTCGTGGTTATCGCATCCGGCTCTTTCTACGCGATCGCCCGGTCCGCCAACAAGCTGTGGGAGCAAGCCAGGGACATTCAGAACGTGTTTTTCAAATTTATCCACGATCTCATCCATGGCTTCAAGGAGCTGTACCTTCACCGCGACAAGGCGCGCGATTTCCGTGAGGACATGGGGGACAGCTGCGCTTCCTACCGGGACAAACGCATGAAAGCGGAAGCCAAAATCGCTAACGTGATCGTCATCGGCGACCTGCTCTTCGCTGCCGTTATCGGAGCCGTCGTGTTCGCGTTTCCTGCCTTGTTTCCCGGTATGGGGGACGGAGAGCTTCGCAGCTTCGTGTTCGTCTTTCTGTATATGGCGGGCCCGCTTACCGCGATATTAAGTTCGCTGCCGGAGCTGTTCCAAGCCCGGATCAGCTGGAATCGGATCAAGCGATTTTCCGAGGAGCTGTCCGGGCTCCGCGGCCGGGAAACGGAGCCGTTCGCGGCGGAGCCGGTGGACGAGGTGTCGCTTCGGCTCGACGAAGCGGTGTACGCGTACCCCCGGAACGAAGAAACGGCGTTCGCCGTCGGTCCGATCGATTGCGAGTTTCGCTCGGGCGAGCTGGTCTTTATCGTCGGCGGCAACGGCAGCGGCAAATCGACGTTGGCCAAGCTGATCACGGGACTCTACGAGCCCAAGGGCGGAAGCGTGACGCTCAACGGCGAACGGCTGCATGCGGGCGACATCGGCAGCTACGTGTCTACGATTTTCAGCGACGCGTATTTGTTCGACCGCTTGTACGGAATCGACTTCGCGGCCAAGGAAAAGGAGGCGCAGCGGTATTTGCTTCTGCTGGGGCTTCAGGACAAAGTGAGCATTCGGGACGGACGCTTCAGCACGACCCGGCTTTCTTCCGGTCAACGGAAACGGCTTGCGCTGTTGGTCAGCTATCTGGACGACAAGCCGATCTGTTTGTTCGACGAATGGGCCGCCGATCAAGACCCGGAATATCGCGATTTCTTCTATACCGTATTGCTGTCCGATTTGCGGAGCCGCGGGAAGTGCGTCATCGTCATCACCCACGACGACCGGTATTTCGGACTGGCGGATAAGCTCATCAAGCTCGAAATGGGGAAAATCGCATGAAGCTTTTCTGTCTGCCCTATGCGGGTGCCTCGGCGGCTATCTATATGAAGTGGAATAAAGCGATCGCGCCCGGCGCGGCATGTTTCCCCCTCGAATTGGCCGGCCGCGGAGTCCGATCGGGAGACCCTTTCTACCGGGGCATGGAAGAGGCGGCCGAAGACGTGCTCGAGCGGTTGATGCGCCATTACGACGGCACGCCTTATGCCGTGTTCGGCCATTCGATGGGCGGGATGATTTTGTATGAAGTCTGCCGCCTCCTTCGCGAGCGGAATCTTCCGCCGCCAGCGGCTCTATTCTTCTCCGGGCGTCCGGCGCCGGACGTCAGCCGTACGGAGGAGCCGATTCACCTGCTGCCCGACGATGAATTCGCGGAGCGTATTCTGGAGATGGGAGCGACCTCCGCGGAAGTGTTCTCGAGCAAACCGCTGATGGACGTGTTCATGCCGATTTTGCGGGCCGACTTCCGGCTCGTGGAGACGTACCGGTACGAGGAGAAGGAGCCGCTTCCTTGGAGGCTGACGATATTGGCCGGACGGGACGAGAAGTGGACGGACGAGGAGCTGGAAGGCTGGAGCCGCCATACGACGGCCGAATGCCGGTTTGTCCGTATGCAAGGCGGTCATTTCTATTGGCAGAACGGATCGGATGATTTGCAGGTATTCCTGCAAAACGAGTTGTCGGCGGCACCGCGGATCGAGATGAATTTCGTAAAAGGAGGAAGATGATGAAGCCGTTCGCCCATATGACGGATGTGCTCGAATACGGGGCCGCAAGCGGGAAAGGCATCGTGTTTATCCATAAAAAATCGGAAACCCGCTTGTCCTATCGCGAGCTGTACGATCGCAGCCTGGATTTGGCGACGCGAATGCGCGCCAGGGGTTGGCGGCCGCGCGACGAAATCGTCATCCGGATCGAAGATCCGCAATCGTTTATTACCGCTTTCTGGGGCTGCCTTCTCGGCGGATTTATTCCGGTTCCGCTGACGGCGGGCGGCAGCGAGGACCATCGGACCAAGCTTCTTCACGTGTGGAGGCTGCTGAACCGTCCCAAGCTGCTGGGGGAATCGGATCACGCGTCCGACTTCGCGGACGAATCCGAAGACGGGCCGCGGCCGGAGCAATGTCATAGCCTGGACGGCCTGCTTGCCGAACCGACGGGGGAGCCGGTTTCGGCTCATGAAGACGACTTGCCCTACCGTTCGGACGGAAGCGAGATCGCCTTCATCCAATTTTCGTCCGGTTCCACCGGCGAGCCGAAAGGCGTCATGCTCACCCACGCGAATCTGCTGTCCAATATGGAAGCGATTGTCGCTTGCTCGGGAACGACTTCGCGGGATTCATCGCTTAGCTGGATGCCGCTTACGCACGATATGGGCTTGATCGGTTTCCACTTGGCCCCGATCTATGCGGGCATGGAGCAGTATCTCATGCAGCCCGCGCAGTTCATGCTCGATCCGATGCTCTGGCTCGCCAAAGCGCACGAACACCGGGTGACGTCCATCGCTTCTCCCAATTTCGGCTACAAGCATTTTCTCGGCGCTTATAAGCCCGAGCAGGCCGAAGGGTGGGACCTGAGCTGCGTCCGGCTGATCTTTAACGGCGCGGAGCCGATTTCCGCCGAATGGGCCGAGCGTTTTCTTATGGCGCTCGAGAAACACGGCCTTCATCCCGCCGCCATGTTTCCGGTATACGGCATGGCGGAAGCGACGCTGGCCGTCACCTTTCCGCCCGCGGGCGAGCGTCTCGTAGCCGTCCGGCTCGATCCCGGCTCGCTGAAGATCGGCGAGCGGGTCCTACGCGCGGAAGTGGACGACGAACGGGCGATCGCGTTCGTGGACGTCGGATTCCCGGTTGCGGACTGCGAAGTACGGATATGCGGCGACTCGGGAGCGTCCTTGCCCGAAGGTATGGTCGGCCATATCGACATCCGGGGCAAGAATGTCACTGCCGGCTATTACAATGCGCCGGAAGCGACCGAGCGGGCGTCGGCTCCCGGCGGGTGGCTGCGGACGGGCGACGTCGGTTACATGCAGAGCGGCAGGCTGGTCATTACCGGCCGCTTTAAGGACATTATTTTCGTCCGCGGACAGAATGTGTACCCCCATGACTTGGAGAAACGGGCGGAAGCGGTGGAAGGAGTCGGCTATGGTAAAGCCGCCGCGTGCGGAGCGACCGATCCCGGCACGGGGGAAGAAGAAATCGTGCTGTTCGTCCAGCACAGAGGCCGGTTGGAGAAGTTCGTTCCCTTGGCCGAGCGGGTCCGGCGCCAATTAAACCGGGAAACCGGGCTCGATATCGGCCGCGTACTTCCGATCCGCAGCATCCCTCGGACGACAAGCGGCAAGATCCAGCGCTTCAAGCTGGCCGAGCGGCTCGCCGGCGGTGAATGGGACGAAGCGTCGAGCGAGCTGGAATCGCTTCGGCACGAGAACGAGTCGGCGGCCGCGCAATCCGTTTCGGCGCCGGAGCGGGTCGAGCATCCGGACTTGCTTCGGTTGAAGGCGGTGTGGCGGGATGTGCTTGGCACGGCGGCCGTCGGGACGGACGATCACTTTCAGGAGTCGGGAGGGAATTCGTTAAAGGCGGCGCAAGCGTTGGCGGGCATACGCAAGGAGTGGGGCGTGGAGCTGTCCCTTCGCGACTTGTACGATTATCCGACACCGCGCAAGCTCATGGAACGAATCCGAAGCGAGAACGGCCGTCCGTCCGCGGATGGGGGAGCATTGCCGCCAGCTCTTAGCGGAGCAGGGGTTCATGGCGATCTATACCCGTCGTCGGTCGCGCAGAAACGGATGGCGCTCGTCGAGCAGTCCGAACATATCGGCTGCGCCTACCATATTCCGGTTGCGCTGTCGATCAGCGGCCCGCTCTCTGCGGATGCGCTAATCGCCGTCCTGCGATCGTTGACGGAGCGGCACGAGACGCTTCGGACCTCCTTCCATTGGGAACAGGGGGAGCTTGTTCAGCGGGTTCATCCTAATGGTTCGGTCGAACCGGATATAGCGGTTATCCATTGCGACGCGGCCGATTTTCCCGATGAAAATAGGCTGGGGAAGGACGATCTCGCGGGATTGACGGCCCCGTTCGATCTAACTCGCGATCCGATGCTGCGGGCGAGGGTATGGACGGACGGATGGGAGCGTCATCTCCTGTTGCTGAACGTCCACCACATCGCGTCAGACGGCATCGGCATGAACGTGCTGATGAAGGAGTTCGCCGCCCTTCTGAACGGGGAAACGCTGCCGCCGCCGAATCGCCACTACAAGGATTACGCGGTATGGGAGAACGGCGCGGAGGAGCGGCCGGAGGCCGAGGCTTATTGGCGGGAGGAGCTTCGCGCACCGCTTCCCGTCCTGCATTGGCCGGATGCCGGGGCGAGACCCGCGGGAAGGACGTTCAAGGGTGGGACGGTGAAGGCGGAGGTGCCTTCGGAGACGGCGTGGGAATGGGAGCGGCTGGCCCGGACGGACAAGGCGACGATGTCTTCGCTCCTGCTCGGTCTTCATTCGTTCGTCGTCCATCGTTACAGCCTTCAGACCGACCTTTCGATCGGCCTGCTACTGGCCGGAAGAACGCATCCCGATACGGCCAACATGGTCGGCATGTTCAATAATTACGTTCCGGTGCGGCTAGCGATCGACGACGGCCGGACGTTCCGCGATTTCTGGCTGCGTACGCGGGATAAGCTGTGGGAGGCGCTCGGCCACTCGGACGTTTCCTATGAACGGTTGATAGAGCTTTCCGGCCAGAAGCCGGACCGTTCTCGCAATCCGCTGTTCGATACGATGCTCGTCTACCATAATCAGTCGGAAGCGGCGTTTAACCGTTTCGAAGCGGCCGGCTGCCGATTCGTTCAGCTTCCGGTGGAAACCGGAACGGCGAAGCTGGATCTGAAGCTGGACGTGTATCCGGAGCCGTCGGGAGCGCTCGCTTGCGTCTGGGAATTCGACGAACGGCTGTTCCGCCGGGAGACGGTGGAGCGGATGGCCGGCCATTTCGTCCGGCTGGCGGAGACGTTGGTTCGCGAGCCGGAACGGAAGCTTGGAGATATTAGTTTGTTATCCGACGACGAGCGGAGGCAGGTCGTCGAAGAGTTCAACGACACGAAAGCGGCGTACCCGGAGGAGCTGACGCTACCGGAGCTGTTCCGCCGGCAGGCGGAGCGGACGCCGGAGCGGACGGCTGCCGTGTTCGAAGCGGAGCGGCTGACGTACCGCGAGCTGGACGCGCGTGCGAACCGAATCGCCCGGGCGCTGCTGGATGCGGGGCTTGCGCCCGAGCAACCCGTCGGCCTGATGGCGGAGCGTTCGCCGGAAATGCTGGCCGGGCTGCTCGGCATCCTGAAGGCGGGCGGCGCTTACGTGCCGCTGCCGCCGGAGTTTCCCGAAGAGCGGCTGCGGTTCATGGCCGAAGATAGCGGCATTCGCCTGATCTGCGCGCAGCGGCGCTGGATGTCCGCGGCGGAGAAGGCGGCGCCGGAAGCCGAGCGGATTGATCTGGACGACGCGAGATGGCGGGAAGGCATGGCGGAAGCTTTGGAAGCGTTGGACACGCGCGCAGATGCGCTTGCGGCAGGGCTCGCAACCGCCGCGTCGCCGGATGGGCTGGCCTACATTCTGTATACGTCCGGCTCAACGGGCCGCCCCAAAGGCGTCATGATCCGCCACCGGTCGGTCGTTAACCGGCTGCATTGGATGCAGAAGGCGTATCCGCTCGGCGCGGACGACGTCATTCTGCAGAAGACGCCGTACAGCTTCGACGTCTCCGTCTGGGAGCTATTCTGGTGGATGCTAGCGGGTGCTAGCGTCGCGTTCCTGCCGCCGGGGGCGGAGAAGGACCCGGGGCAGCTGATCGAAGCGATCGCCCGCCACCGGGTGACGACGATGCATTTCGTGCCGTCGATGCTGGCGGCGTTCCTGGAATCGGCGCACGCGGAGCCGGCCGGGCAACTGAGGGAGAAGCTGGCGACGCTGAAGCGGGTGTTCGCGAGCGGAGAGGCGCTGCACCGGGCGCATGCGGACCGGTTCTTCGCGCTCACCCACACGCTGGGGCTTGAAGGCGCGAAGCTGGTTAACCTGTACGGCCCGACGGAGGCGACGGTGGACGTGACCGTACACGAATGCGAAGCGGACTGCGCTTTGGATTTCGTGCCGATCGGCCGGCCGATCGATAACACGTCGGTGTACATCGTCGGCGGACAAGGGCAGGCGCAGCCGATCGGGGTGCCCGGGGAGCTGTGCATCGCCGGGATACAATTGGCCCGTGGGTACGCGAACCGGCCGGATCTGACGGCGGAGAAATTCGTGCCGAACCCGTTCGTTCCGAACCATTTCGTTCAGGGCAGTCTCATGTACCGGACGGGGGATTTGGCGCGGTGGATGGAGGACGGTCAGGTGCAGTATCTGGGCCGGATCGACGATCAGGTGAAGATTCGGGGCTACCGGATCGAGCTTGGGGAAATCGAGCGGACGCTGCTGCTGCACGAAGCGGTGTCGGAGGCGGCGGTCGCAGTAAGGGACGATGGGGCGGGAGACAAGCGGCTAGTCGGCTACGTGGTGGCGGACCGGGCTTGCACGTCCGGGGAGCTGCGGACGCACTGCGCCGGGCGGCTGCCGGACTACATGATTCCGGCCACGTTCGTGCAACTCCAATCGATGCCGCTGACGGCAAGCGGGAAGGCGGACCGCAAGGCGCTACCGGAGCCGGAAACGGAGATGGCGACGGGAACGGCCTACGCTGCGCCGGAGAGCGAGACGGAAGAGAAACTGGCCGCTCTCTGGCGGGAGCTGCTGCGGCGCGAGGAGGTTGGTATCGACGACGACTTTTTCGAGTTGGGGGGCCATTCGCTCAAAGCGGCCGAACTGACGGCAGCCGTCCATAAGCAGTTCGAATGCGCGTTGACGCTACGGGAAGTGTTCGATCGGCCGACCGTGCGCCGATTGGCGAGCCTCATTCTGGAACGGAGGGCGACGGGGGAAGTTCGCCGTTACTCTCCTATCGCGAAAGCGGAACGAAGGCCGTACTATCCGCTTGCTTCGGCGCAAAACCGTTTATTCGTGCTGCAATCGATGGACGAGAACAGCACCGCCTACCATCTGCCGTCCGTCTTGACGATTCGCGGCGAGCTGGACCGGAGCCGGTTATCGTCGGCCGTCCGGGCTCTGTCGGAGCGGCACGAGATGCTTCGCGCTTCGTTCGATTGGGAGAACGGGCAGCCCGTGATGCGCATAGCCGAGGAGCCGTTCGCGGCAATCGAGTTTGCCGTCGCGGAGCCGTCGGAAGATCCGGATGCTTGCCTGCGGTCGTTCATCCGGCCGTTCCGGCTGAACGAATCGCCGCTGCTGCGGGTTAAGCTGGTCCGCATGCCGGAAGAGGACGTTCACCTTCTGCTGCTGGATGCGCACCATCTGGTCGCCGACGGCGTCTCGATGGCGGCGATGGCCAGGCAATTCATGGAGTTGTACGAGGGCAAACCCGCCGAAGCGCTGCCGGTTCAATACAAGGATTACGCGGCTTGGCAGTCGGAATGGCTGCGTTCGGAAGCGTGCGGGGACCAAGAGCGTTATTGGCTCCGGACGCTGTCGGGTGATATTCCGGCGCTCCAATTGCCGTATGATTTCGCGAGACCGCAGCGAATGGATTACGAAGGCGATCAGGTATCGTTTTCGTTCGATGCCGGTTGGACGCACGAGCTGGCGGCATTGTGCGCCCGTACGGGAACGACGCCTTACATGGTCCTGCTTGGCCTCTATACGGCATTGTTGCATCGGTACACCGGGCAAAACGACATATGGATCGGAAGCCCAACAGCGGGAAGGCCGCACGCCGATTTGGCCGATCTGATCGGAATGTTCGTCAACACCGTCGTCATTCGCGGCCATGCGAGCGGCGACCAAACGTTCGGCGAGCTTCTGGAGCAAGCGAAGGACCGCGTTCTCGGCGCGCTCGACAACGACCGGTATCCGTTCGAGGAACTGGTCGACAAACTTGCCGTACGCCGGGACGTCGGCCGGAATCCTCTGTTCGACGTCATGTTCGTCCTGCAAAACACGGGAATGCCCGCGGTGGCTTGCGGCGAAACGGTGTTCGAGCCGTTCGAATTCCGCCGGACGACGGCCAAATTCGATCTGACGCTGGAGATTGTGGAGCAAGGAGACGATTGGCGCTGCCGCTTCGAATATCGTACCTCCTTGTTCCGCCGGGAGACGGTGGAGCGGATGGCCGGCCATTTCGTCCGGCTGGCGGAGACGCTCGTTCGCGAGCCGGAACGGAAGCTCGGCGATGTCGATCTGATGTCCGCGGAAGAGCGGCGGCAAGTGGTTGAAACGTTCAACGACACGAAAGCGGCGTATCCGGAAGAGCTCACGCTTCCGGAGATGTTCCGCCGGCAGGCGGAGCGGACGCCGGAGCGGACGGCCGCCGCGTTCGAAGCGGAGCGGCTGACGTACCGCGAGCTGGACGCGCGCGCGAATCGAATTGCCCGGGCGCTGCTGGACGCGGGCCTGGCGCCCGAGCAGCCCGTCGGCCTCATGGCGGAGCGTTCGCCGGAAATGCTGGCCGGGCTGCTCGGCATCCTGAAGGCGGGCGGCGCCTACGTGCCGCTGCCGCCGGAGTTCCCCGAAGAGCGGCTGCGGTTCATGGCCGAAGATAGCGGCATCCGCCTGATCTGCGCGCAGCGGCGCTGGCTGTCCGCGGCGGAGAAGGCGGCGCCAGTCGCCGTACGGATCGATCTGGACGACGCGAGATGGCGGGAGGTTTCGGTTTCGGTGGAAGGCCTCGCGGATGCGCCGGATGCGGACGCGCTAGCTAACGGACTCGCGGCAGGGCGCGCGTCCGCCGCGTCGCCGGATGGACTGGCTTACATCCTGTATACGTCCGGCTCGACGGGCCGCCCGAAAGGCGTCATGATCGGCCACCGGTCGGTCGTCAACCGGCTGCATTGGATGCAGAAGGCGTATCCGCTCGGTGCGGACGACGTCATTCTGCAGAAGACGCCGTACAGCTTCGACGTCTCCGTCTGGGAGCTATTCTGGTGGATGCTGGCGGGAGCTAGTGTCGCGTTCCTTCCGCCGGGGGCGGAGAAGGACCCGGGGCAGCTGATCGAAGCGATCGCCCGCCGCCGGGTGACGACGATGCATTTCGTGCCGTCGATGCTGGCGGCGTTCCTGGAAACGGCGCACGCGGAGCCGGCCGGGCAACTGCGGGAGAAGCTGGCGACGCTGAAGCGGGTGTTCGCGAGCGGAGAGGCGCTGCATCGGGCGCATGCGGACCGGTTCTTCGCGCTCACCCGTACGCTGGGGCTTGAAGGCGCGAAGCTGGTCAACCTGTACGGCCCGACGGAGGCGACGGTGGACGTGACGGTACACGAATGCGAAGCGGACAGCGCTTTGGATTTCGTGCCGATCGGCCGGCCGATCGATAACACGTCGGTGTACATCGTCGGCGAACAAGGGCAGGCGCAGCCGATCGGGGTGCCCGGGGAGCTGTGCATCGCCGGGGTGCAATTGGCCCGGGGATACGCGAACCGGCCGGAGCTGACGGCGGAGAAGTTCGTGCCGAACCCGTTCGCTCCAGGCAGTCTCATGTACCGGACGGGGGATTTGGCGCGGTGGATGGAGGATGGCCAGGTACAATACCTGGGCCGGATCGACGACCAGGTGAAGATTCGGGGGTACCGGATCGAGCTTGGGGAAATCGAGCGGACGCTGCTGCTGCACGAAGCGGTGTCGGAGGCGGCGGTCGCGGTACGGGACGACGGGGCGGGCGACAAACGGCTGGTCGGCTACGTGGTGGCGGACCGGGCGTGCACGTCCGGGGAGCTGCGCGCGCATTGCGCCGGGCGGCTACCGGACTATATGATTCCGGCGGCGTTCGTGCAACTCGAATCGATGCCGCTGACGGCAAGCGGGAAGGCGGACCGCAAGGCGCTGCCGGAACCGGAGGCGGAGATGGCGCCGGGCACGGCCTACGCTGCGCCGGAGAGCGAGACGGAGGAGAAACTGGTCGCCCTGTGGCGGGAGCTGCTTCGGCGCGAGGAGGTCGGCATCGACGACGACTTTTTCGAGCTGGGAGGGCATTCGCTCAAAGCGGCCGCGCTGACGGCGCGTATCGAACAGGTCTTTTCCGTCCGGCTGTCGTTGAAGGACGTGTTCATGAAACCGACGGTCCGCGGGCTGGCTTCCCTGCTGTCGTCCGGCATGGCGGAGCGATCCGTTTCTCCGATCCCTCGCGCGCAAGACAAGCCGCATTATCCGGTGACTTCGGCGCAAAAGCAAATGCTGATCCACGAGAAGAGAAACCCCGGCGGCCTGTCCTACCATATGCCGGCGGCGCTTCTTCTGACCGGGATGCTCGACGATGAAAGGCTGCGATTGGCATTGAAAGGGCTGGCGGCGCGGCATGAGTCGCTCCGCACCTCGTTCGATCAAGCCGATGGTCTTATGGTGCAGGCGGTGCGCGAGGGCATCGATGTTCCTTTCCAACGGATCGACGAAGCCGTCTTTTTCGGCGGCGGAACGGAGGAGTGGGAGCAAGCGGCCCTCCGCTGGCTTCGGCCCTTCGAGTTGTCGAAAGCTCCGCTGTTCCGGGCGGGCCTCGTTCCGCTCGGCGAGGATCGGCATTTGTTGCTGTTCGATATTCATCACGCCGTGTCCGACGGCATGACGAACGCGTTATTGAACCGCGATCTCGTCGCCTTGTACGAGGATCGGCCGCTCCCGGACGTGAAGGCGCAGTTCAAGGATTACGGCGAGTGGCTTTCGCGGCTGCTTTCGGGCGAGGAACGGGAACGCCATCGCGATTATTGGCTGAACCGGTTCGCGGACGGCGTTCCGCAGCTGGAATTGCCGACGGATTCGGATCGAGCGGCGTTAGCCGATGCAACCGCCCGGGATGAAGGCAAACGTTACAGGTTCGCCGTCTCCGGGGAGGTCGCGGCAGCGCTTGAACGGCTGGCCAGGCAGTCTGGTTGCACGCTTTCCATGGTGCTGCTCGCTTCTTATCAGGCGATGCTCGCGTATTGGTCCGGGACTCCGGACGTCGTGACCGGCGTACCATCCGCGGGCCGTTCGCATCCGGATTTGGCCGATACGGCGGGGCTGCTGCTGCAGATCTTGGCGATCCGCGGCCGACCGATCTCTTCGCTTTCCTTCGAAAGCTTGCTGGCCGATACGAAGACCGGCATGCTGCAAGCGTTCGATCATCCTTGGCTGCCGGCGGACGAACTGGTCGAACTGCTGGACGAACGGGGGCTGATCCGCTGGGATCCGACGCGTCATCCGCTGTACGATACGATGTTCGTCATGCAAAACATGGACGCCATTCCGGCGCAAAGCGGCGATCTGGCGTGGGAGCCGCTCGATTGGGAATTTACGGCGGCGAAGACGGACTTGGTGCTGCAGGCGGAAGAGCGGGGCGGCAAGCTGGAACTGAGCTTCGAATACCGAAGCCGGTTGTTTTATGAGGAAACGGTCGCGCAGATGGCCGAAGGCCTCTTGAAATTTCTGGAGCAGGCGGCCGCGGAACCGCAAGCGAGTCTCGGAAAGCTGACAGGTCTTCGGCAAACGTCGGTCTTCCCGGCAAAGCCGGATAACGGGGATGGCGACGGGCAGGACCAGGCGTGGTTCGAAGCCGGATTTCAATTTTGAAATTTCATCGGGGATAACCTCATAAGCCGCTGTTCCGCAAGGTTCGTCAATGAGTCCGTTCGCGGTTCCTGATCGGCACCCCCTTGTTTCCTTTACGGAGGCGAGGGGTTTTTCGTTTATTTATTTCGGCTAAGTCGCCATGCGGCCACGACATTACGATAACGTTACGCCATCACGCTAGTTCCCCCAATTGGGCGAAAAACATAGAAATAACGACTCGCCATCACGCTATTTCAGAATTTTGGGCAAATTTGAGGTCATTCTGGAGATTTAACGTTATAGGATCACTCTATTTTCCTAGAAGTAACATACTTATCACAGTCATGTGCTTGGTTTTTGGAAGTCGCGGTTACACGAGGGATATTGATGCTATTTTCGAACCGAGTAGCGACATTTATTTATATGCCCAAGAAATTGCCGGAGAAATGGGATTGATGCTATGCGGCGAGACTGGAGACAGACGATCTGAATGATGCAATCGTTTTGGAAAAACGCCTTGGACTAAGGGATCGAGAGCGTAGATTGCCCCAAAAAGCCTTGATTCGGAATCCGCCGAGCCGAGGCTGTTTTGCTGAACTCTTACCCTTCTAAGAAGCCAACGCCTCATTCGTAATCTTCGCAATATCGATAGGAGATCTCGAGCCTTCGCTAACCATGTCCGGCAAGATATGCCGCAGGAAATAATCCACGCAATGAAGCTTGATCTGCTTGATCTTGATCAGTGCCGCCCGGTACATCACGACGAATTCCTTTTCCGTGTTCCCCCGTTGCAGCTCCGCGAAGGCCTCGTAGATCTGATCCATTTTATCGGCGACCTCCAAGATTTGCCCTTCCACCGAATCGTCTTTGCCTTCGCGCAGCTGTCTGCGGAAGATCGGCTTCAGCTCTTCGGGAATATGCTCGTCGATGAAGAGGGAGACCATTCCTTCCTCTACCTGTTGCAGCATGGACCGAAGCTCCAGCGAATAGTGCTTCACGGGCGTCTTGATATCTCCGATGAAGATTTCGCCGTAATCGTGACTGCTCGTGATTTCGTATAGCTTCTTCCAATCCACGGCCACGCCATGGCTTTCCTCGATATCCGCCAACGTCTTCGCGTATTGAACGACCTTCCAGGAATGAGCCGATACGCTGTGCTCCTGAAACTTGAACTTGCCCGGGCAACGAATGATTCGCTCTAGGTCGTTTAACGATTGGAAATAAGTGTGGATGCCCATGTCGGATGTTCCTTTCCATGAAGAATGCGGGATGAGCGGCTCACGTTCAGTATAAGTCGGATTTGTTAATGGGCGATTAACTTCCGCCTAACAAATATTGTGTCGATATTTGTCCAAAATTAGCTAATCTGTTGTAAAATAATAGAGTACATACGTCTAACGGAAAATCGCATATACGATAACCAAAGGGGAATTCCGACACCATGACCGGATTGAGAAGTCGACTGTCAGTAAAGCTAAGCATTTTTATTCTGGCGATTCTGATCGTCCTATCGTTTACCCTGATATACATGCAGATCCAGAACACGAAGAAGGCCAGCGAAGAAGCGATCGGCGAGTTCAGCATCCATAACGCGGAGGCTTATGCCGGTCAATTCGACGTGAAGAACTACGAAGCGTTCGCCAAGAATCCCCAAGAGAGCGACCAATACTATAGTATCCGCGAACAGTTGAACCAATACCGCATCCAGACCGGCGCCTTGTACGTGTACACGGTCAAGATCGACGACAAGGGGCAGCCGCTCCTGCTCATCGACGGCCAGCCGAAGGATTCCGACTTCGCGTCTCCGATCGGCGAAGTGACGGATATGCCGAAGGGCGCGATCGAGGCGGTGCTGAAGGGCGAGTCGGCCAAGTCCGGCATAATCCATAATCCGGAATACGGGAATTACATTTCCGCGTACGCGCCTCTTCGCGGCGCCGACGGTACCGTCGTCGGCGCGCTCGGCATCGACACCGACGTCTCCGTCTTCCATACGGTCTACCGCGAAGTCATCAAGGACAACACGCCGCTCTTCGTTCTGATGGGCGCGCTCACGCTTGTCTTCTTCCTCGTCATCGTGCTGTTCCTGTCTCGGGCCTTGAAGCCTCTCGGCGTCATCGTACAGGGAGCCGAGGCGATCGCCCAAGGCGACTTCGCGGCTGCGAAAGTTCGGCTCGGCGCGATCCGGACGAGATCGAGCGACGAGATCGGGCAAGCTTACTCCGCCATGAACAAGATGATCGAGAGGCTTGGCGTCACGATGGGCGAAGTCGTTCGCGACATGGAGCTGACCGCTCATAATCTCGTCGAGTCCACCGATCGGTTCGGCTCCGAGGCGGAGCAGATGGTCGCCTTGAACGTGAAGCTCGAGCAATCGATCGCGTCGCTGGCCGACGGCGCGCAGCACCAACGCTCCGGCGCCGAAGAGAGCGCCAAGTCGATGGAAGAGATCACGACGGCCATCCAGCGGGTGTCCGAAGCGTCGGCCAACGTCTCGAGAGCTTCGGTCGAAGCGCTGGAGACGGCGGAGCAAGGCAGGGTCTCGATCCGACAGCTCAGAGGGCAGGTCGCCCGCATCTCCGACGGCGTATTGGATTCGTCGAATGCCGTAACGACGCTCAACCGGCACATGGACGAAATCGAACCGGTGCTTCGCTCGATTACGGACATCGCCGAGCAGACGAAGCTGCTGGCGCTGAACGCCGCCATCGAAGCGGCGAGAGCGGGCGAGCAGGGAGCGGGCTTCGCGGTCGTCGCCGGCGAAGTGCGCAAGCTTGCCGAATCGTCCGCGGTGTCGGCGACTCATATCACGTCCGTACTGCAACAGATTCAACAAGAGTCCGCCCGGATCGGCGAACGGATGGCAGTGGGCAGCCGGGAGATCCTCGTGGGTACCGAGCTGTCGGGCCAAGCGGAGACGCTGTTCCAAGACACGATGGACCGGTTCGTGCACGTGAGCGGACAGATTCAGGAAATCTCCGAGGCGTCGGAAGAAGTGCTGGCCGGTTCCGAGGAAGTCGCCGCGTCGGTCGAGCAGATTTCCGCGATCTCGATCGCGGCTGCCGAGAATACGGTATCCATTCAGAGAATGTCGGCTGATCAGCTGGACGCGGCCCAACGGATCGCCGACACGACCGAGCTGCTGAAGACGAGAAGCGCGGGGCTCGAAGCGGCGGTCTCGAAGTTCAAGCTGTAAGACGCGTAACGGCTATCGCGGAGCTTCCTTTGCGATAGCCGTTTATTTGCCATTAGCTATTCCCGGCCGAATGGGGTATAGTAAGAGAATAGAATTTGTGACCGAATTCACATAGCGTAGAGGGTTATTCTTGCACGGAATAGCCTTGTACGATATGTGAATTTTTTATTTCCGAGCGAAATAAGACATTCATGTAATCGAGCATTGGAAAGAGGGATGCACTTGTATTATTCTCGCAAAAAGCAACAGGAAGACGTGCCGGAGGAGATTACCGCCATATGGTCCTGCTCAGCTGCAAGCTGCAAGGGCTGGATGAGGGATAATTTCACGTTTTCCGTCGTACCCGTCTGTTCCCAATGCCAATCCGTGATGGTAAGAAGCGAAAAGATGCTTGCGACTGTCGCGAATACGAGCCCGATTCGTCTGAAACCGTGAGTGAGTAACAACGGGGCAGGCGCCAATAAATAAATTCCCGACAGGGTCCATATCCGCGAAAGCCTTACACGGCGCGGTTGTGGGCTTTTTTTCGTTATTTTCTTTTATTATTCTTTCATCGGCGTTCCCTATAATCGAACTGGCAGGAGTATTGTCCATAGCCACGCTATTTTCGCGAAATGCTCTCTTACCCATCTTCGATTAGAGGAGTTAATGATCTATGTTACTAACAAGAATGAAGAAGGTTTTGTCGCTCAACTTAGCAATGCTATTAGCCGGATTGGCGCTATTGTCCGTCTTATCGATCGCCTCTCCGACGACGCAGCATGCGTCCGCGGAAAGCCAGTGGACATTCTGCGCGACCGAAGCGACGAATTGTATCTTCACGGGCACGAAAAACGTGCGTTACGGGGCAACGGTTAACGGGGTGGATCAATTCGTAACCGAATTAAAAGAAGCGAAATCTTTTATGGGCATCAGTTGCTTGACCAGCGAATTCGGCGGGTTCGATCCGGCGCCCGGAAAGCCCAAATCCTGTTATGTCAGCAATCTGACGCAGGATCAGATGTGGTCGGTATCCACGAACGAAGGCAACAATTCCATCGTCATTCCGTTCTTGGTGAATTTTGCGTTAGCGGGGACTCTTGAAGATTTGAAAAACAAGATATGGATCAAAAGAACGGATGTGCCCGGCTTCACTGCGCTCGGTCCCGAAGATACCGTCGGTTTGACAAGGACCGGGGGACTTTATAACGGGAAGAGCACGCTGACGATCGGCTTAAGCAAACCGTTAACGGGATCGGATAACGAATTGATCATCGGTGCGGGCGCTTTTTTTAATTACGCTCAGGATATCGTCATCAATGAACTGAAAGAAAAGGATGCAGGCAGCTGGCAATTACTTGGCGACCAGTTCTCGCCGGGTCGTTCGTTTAAGATGTCACTTGCCGTCTTTCACGGCACTCCTTACTTGGCTTACGTCGATCAGACACTTGGCTCTCTCTTCGTCAAGAAGTACGTTCAAGGCGCCTGGGTGGATACGGGGGGCGGAGCGTGGACTGGAATTTTTCCTACTTTGGTTGCCGAAGGCGACAACTTGTATGTGTCTTATATGGATGGCGGAGGATTCGTAAAAAAGTACGACGAGACCGGCAACGTATGGTCGACCGTCGGGGGCGGGGTCGTATCGTCGGGCGTGCTCTCGATGACCGTCGCCAAAGGCATTCCTTATGTCGCTTATCGTGAGGGGGGTAACGGCAAACTCACGGTAAAGAAATATAAGGAGTCCATCGACGGATGGGAAACCTTGGGGACCGTAGGATTCTCGGATACTGCGGTTACGGAGATTTCCTTGTCGGTCTTAGACGGCATTCCTTATGTGGCTTACCGGAGTGAATCGATGGAATGGGTTCAATACGAAGGTTATATGTTAACATACACAGGGGGCTGGGTGAAGAAATTCGACGAGACGAGCAACAGTTGGCAGGACATGGGCAAGTTTGCGGATAACAATCTGCTGAAGCCGCTCTTATACATGGAGGGCGGGATCCCTCATGTGCTTTTCGTGGATTTGTCTCACGTCGCGGTCGGCATGAAGAAGTATACGGGAAGCAGTTGGAGGCCTTGGGAACCAACGGGCAATCCGGATTCGTTAAGGGGTGCCTTCTCGTTCGATGCCACGTCCTTCTTCATCAGCGACGGGATTCTCTACTCGGCGTCTGATCAAGCGGACGGCACTGCGGCGGTGAAGAGATATAACGGCAGCAACTGGATTCCTATGGGCTCTCTCGGCGTTTCGGGCGCCCTGTCGCTCTTCGTCGACCAAGGCGTTCTCTACGCGGCCAATTCCGAGAACTTGGGGTTCATTGGTTATAAGCCGATGATCCGACGATTCTTGCTGACGCCTCCCGCGCTAACCGCGGATACGACCATCAACGATACGTTGAGCCCGATCGAAGTGACGTTCCCGGAGTCGTCGGCGTGGCGTAACGAGATCGTAGCCGTGAAGGACGGGACGACGACCTTGCAACCGGGAATGGACTACGTCGTTACCGCCGGCAAGATCACGTTTCATCCGGGCGTGTTGGCGGTGGGGGATCATACGATTACGGTGTCGACTCGGCATTATGCGGATGCGACCGCGAACCAGCGGGTATTCCTGAGGTCGCCGACGCTAACGGCGGATGCTACGGTTAATTACGTCGTGAATGCGATCGAGGTGACTTTCCCGGAGGATGCGGCATGGAGCGGAGCGATTACGGCGGTGAAGGACGGAACGACGGCCTTGCAGCGGGGGACGGATTACGTCGTGAGCGCCGGCAAGATTACGATTAACCCCGGCGTTCTGGCCGAAGGCAGCCATCGGATTACGGTGACGGCTACCGACTACTTGGACGCAAGCGTAGATCAGACGGTGACTTGGATTCCTTCGCCGTCACTGTCGGCGGACGCGACGGACAACGATCCGTCGACCGAGATCGAAGTGACGTTCGCGGACGACGAGGCGTGGCGGGACGAGATTACGGCGGTGAAGGACGGAACGAAGACGTTGGCGTTATCCAAATACAGCGTTAACGCCGGGAAAATCACGTTCAAAGCAGGGGCCCTGGCGTTAGGAACGCATACGATCAAGGTGGTGGCGCCGAACTACGCCGATGCGACGGTCGTCCAGACGGTCGCAGACCGTGTCGTCCCGGTTAGCAACGACGCCTTGTTGTCGGGCCTGACCGTGGATCAAGGCGCGTTGACGTTCGTGCCGACAGAATTGAATTACTCGGTAGATGTGCCTAACAACGCGACGAGTCTTCATATTACCGTCGTTTTAGGCCATGCGGATCAGACGCTATCGGTAACGGGGGCGACTTACTCTTCTATAGATAACGGCGTATATCATTATGATATCTCCGGCTTGGAGGTCGGCGCCACCGTCATCTCGATCGACGTCACGGCGCAAGACGGGCTGACGATGAATCCGTATCGGCTGACGATCCATCGCGCGGCTCTGGCCAGCGACGATTCGAACTTGAGCGGCTTATCGTTGTCGAGCGGGGCGTTAAGTCCCGGCTTCACTCCCGATACGACGGTCTATACTGCCGGCGTGGATTACGACGTATCGAGCCTGACCGTAACGGCGAGCGCGGAGGACGGCAACGCGACGTTGTCCGTACACGGGAATCCGGCGATTAGCGACGAAGCCAGCGGTCCGATTTCTCTGAACGTAGGGCCTAATCCGATTGCCATCATCGTGACGGCAGAGGACGGCAGCGCCCAGACGTACACGGTTACGGTAACCCGCAACGCTCAGGCGAGTGGCGGCAGCGGAAATAGTAGCGGAAGCGGAAGTGGCGGTGGAGGCGTCAGCGGTCCGACGGTGCCGATCGCTCCGCCCGCAACCACCACGTCCAACGACGGCCAATTAACGCTTCCGCAGGGAACCTCCGGCGAAGTCAGCTTGAACAATGAAGTGACCGTCACTATTCCCGCGGACGCTTCAGAACAAGAACTGAAGGTTACGATCGACAAGGTTCTGGATTCGCAGTCGCTGCTTACGAACAATGAAGTTGTCGTCAGCCCGATTTTCGAAATTCTGAAGAACTTCGAGCATAACTTCGACCACCCGGTCACGTTGACGTTCGCTTTCGATCCGGCGGGATTAAAGAGCGGCGAGACGGTCGCCGTCTTCTATTATGACGAAACGAAGAAGGAATGGGTAAAAGTCGGCGGCGTCGTGAACGGCAACGAAATCGTCGTCGACGTCGATCACTTCACGAAATACGCGGTATTCGCCGTGAGCCCAACGGCGGAGGAGCCGTCGACCGGCACGCAGCCGAACTTCGGTGACATCGCCGGACATTGGGCGGAAGCGAGCATCAAGCAAGCGGTGGAGAGCAGAATCGCCTCGGGTTACCCGGACGGCACGTTCAAGCCGAACCGGACCGTGACGCGCGCCGAGTTCGCCGTCATGCTGGTGAACGCGCTCAAGCTGCAGAGCGAGGAAGCGCAGCTCACCTTCGCCGACGCGGCGAACATCGGAGCTTGGGCGAAGAAGGCCGTCGCGTTGGCGGTAAAGGCAGGGATCTTGAAAGGCTACGCGGACGGCAGCTTCCGCCCGGATGCGGAGATCACCCGCGCCGAGATGGCGGCGATGATCGCCGGTGCATTGAATTTATCTATCGATGCGAACGCCGCAACCGGCTTCGCGGATGACGAACAGATTCCCGCGTGGGCGAAAGGCGCGGTGGACGCCATTCAGAAGCATGGACTGGTTAAAGGCAAAAGTTCGGGCGAATTCGATCCGCTTGGCAAGACGACAAGAGCGGAGGCCGTAACGGTTCTTCTCCACATGGTCCGGTAACAGACCGGCAGGACCCGTGTAAACTCGCGGGTCTTTTCTTTTTTTTACGAATCTCGTCAATACCTGACATGAAGCGCTTTCTTTTTAGTTTAGTCTGCAAGAGTGATCGGTAAAATGATTGAAAACCATCCAGCAAAAATGGAGGAAGAGGAATGAGGTTAAGGGGTAAACGGAAGTTGGGGAACAAAGCAGCGGCCATCATCTTGGCGATGTTGTTGGTATGGGGAGCGATTCCGGGGCTGCTTGCGCCTAGGGAAGGCAAGGCATATGCGGCGGATATGGTGCAGGTATGGGAGACGGCAGGCGACGCTGGATTTTCGGCAGGAAATGCATCATACACATCGTCATTTGTCTACGATGGGACACCGTATGTGGCCTATAAGGATGGCGCGAATCGCGGCAGAGTCACGGTGAAGAAGTATGAAAGCGGCAGCGACAGCTGGGTAACTGTGGGCAGCTCCGGATTTTCGGCGGGTCAGGCTTCCGAAACGTCGTTATTTGTCTACAATGGCATCCCTTATGTGGCCTATAAGGATGGCGGGAATAGCAGTAGAGCGACGGTGATGAAGTATGATGGAAGCAACTGGGTGACCGTGGGCAGCGCCGGATTTTCGACGGGTACTGCAAGCAGCACATCGTTATATGTCTACAATGGGACTCCCTATGTGGCCTATATGGATGGCGGGAATAGCAGTAGAGCGGCGGTGAAGAAGTATGATGGAAGCAACTGGGTGACCGTGGGCAGCGACGGGTTTTCTTCGGGTGGGTCATCCTACACGACTCTATTTGTCTACAATGGCACCCCGTATGTGGCCTATACGGATGCCGGATATGGCTATAGAACGACGGTAAAGAAGTATAATGGAAGCGACTGGGAGACCGTGGGCGGCGAAGGGTTTACTACGGGTGCGACCTGGTCCCCGTCGTTATATGTCTACGATGGGACTCCCTATGTGGCCTATAGTGATGGCGGGAATAGCTGGAAAGCGGAGGTGATGAAGTATGATGGAAGCAGTTGGGTGAATGTGGGCGACGCCGGATTTTCGGCGGGTACTGCAAACGGCACATCGTTATATGTCTACGATGGGAATCCCTATGTGGCCTATAGTGATGGCGGGAATAGCTGGAAAGCAACAGTGATGAAGTATGATGGAAGCAGCTGGGCGACCGTGGGCAGCGCAGGATTTTCGGAGGATGAAGCAGCTGTCGAATCGTTATATGTCTATGAGGGCATCCCGTATGTCGCCTATGAGGATCACTTGAATAAAGCGACAGTGATGCGTCTGAACACGGCTATGGCATCTCCGGGCTTGACAGCGGATACAACGGATCTGGATCAGTCGCACGACATTGAGATTACGTTTACGGATGACGCCGCTTGGCGTGCGGCAATCACGAAGGTGAAGGACAACACGACATCGCGGCTGCTGACAGAGGGAACCGATTACACGCTCAGCGAAGGGAAGCTCACCATCAAGGCAGGCGTGTTGGCTGAAGAAGGCGATCATAAGATTGTGATCAGGGCTACCGGGTGTGCGAATGCGACAGTGGTGCAGACCATGTCCTCCGTATTTGCCCAAGCAGGGACTGCCGACGATCCTTATCTGATCGCAACCGCCGGTCAGCTTTATTCCGTCAGGAACCATTTGGACGCCGGCTTTTATTTTAAGCTGACGTCGGATATTGATTTGAGCAGGTACGCGGCTGGCGAAGGCTGGCTGCCTATAGGAGATGGGAATAAGCCATTTAAAGGAAATATGGACGGTAACGGGTATGTCATTACGGGCTTGACCATTCATAGGTTGGGTTCGAATGATTATGTAGGGTTATTCGGTTATGCGAATAATGCCGGACTATCGAATATGAAGCTGATAAATGTTAATGTTACAGGCATCTATTCGGTAGGCGGCTTGGTCGGATTAAATAGTAGTGGAACAATCAGCGGCAGCTTCGTCACAGGAAGCGTGTCCGGAACAAGCGGGTTAGGCAGCAAAGTGGGCGGCTTGGTTGGAAATAGCAGTGGAACGATCAGCGACAGCTACGCTGCAGCAAGTGTGAGCGGGGAAACCAGCTATTCCCCAATCTACACAAGCTCTATAGGCGGCATGGTTGGTACTAATAACGGAACGATCAGCGACAGTTACGCCACGGGAAGTGTAGAAGGAAGCAGCAGATATGTAGGCGGTTTGGTTGGATATACTCCGGGAGGAACGATCAGCGGGAGCTACGCCGCAGGACCTGTAACCGTAACAAGCAGCCAAAATGTAGGCGGTTTGGTTGGATATACTGAGGGAGGGACGATCAGCAACAGCTTCTACGACAAGGATACAACAGGACAGACGGATACAGGCAAAGGCGACGGCCAATCGACGGAAGAGCTTAAGACGCAAAGCACTTATACGGAGGCAAGCTGGGACTTTGACAGCGTATGGGGAATTCATTCGCAAGCGAATAACGGATATCCGTATTTGCAAGCGCTGGCGTTCACCGTGACGTATAACAGCAACGGCGGAACGGCTGAAAACAGCCAGCCGGTAGCTTATGGCGGCACGGCGACCGAACCGGTCGCCCCGACGAAGACGGACTATACGTTCCGCGGCTGGTACGCGGACAGCGGCTTGACGACAGCTTTCGATTTCGCAACTCCGATCACGAAAGATACGACGCTGTATGCGAAGTGGACAGCGAACCGCCTTACGGTAAGCTTCGAGAGCAACGGCGGAACGGCAGTCAGCAGCCAGACCGTGACTTATGAGAGCGTGGCAACCGAACCGGAAGCCCCGACGAGGACGGGCTATACGTTCGGCGGGTGGCATGCGGACAGCGGCTTGACGACAGCTTTCGATTTCGCTGCTCCGATCACGGCGGATACGACGATATATGCGCAATGGTTTTCAACGAATGCCATGTTGTCCGGCCTGTCCGTGGATCAGGGAACGTTGTCGCCATCGTTTACGCCATCGAATTTGAATTACAACGTGGACTTGGATTACGCGATGTCCAGCCTGAATGTCTCTTTCGTGCAGGCAGACCCGGCCCAGACAGTGTCCGTTACGGGAGCCGTATATCAAACGGTAACGGGCGCGGTTTATACCTATCAGGCATCCGGCCTGACCGTTGGGTCGAACCCGATTCGGATCGGAGTGACCGCGCAGGACGGCACGGAAAATGTGTATACGGTAACCGTGAATCGCGCTTCCGGCAGTAATGCGGACTTGAGCGGATTGGCGCTGTCGAGCGGCACGTTAAGTCCCGGCTTCGCGTCCGGAACGACGGCCTACGCTGCCGGTGTGGCGAACGGCATTTCGAGCCTTACCGTTACGCCGACCGCATCCGATTCTCGTGCCGCGATCACGATTAACGGGCAATCGGTGATCAGCGGTCAACCGAGCGGCGCGATAAACCTTGCCGCAGGGGATAACCCGGTCACGATTGAAGTGACGGCGCGGGACGGCACGAAGAAAACGTATACGGTAACCGTGAATCGCGCTTCCAGCAGCAGCGGGAGCGGAGGAGGAGGTAGCGGCGATGTAAGCCCGATCACCTCTAAGGACGGGAAGCTTACGCTTCCGGCCGGGAGAACCGGCGAGGTGAGCCTGGATAACGCCATCGTCATCTCCATCCCTACAGGCGCTTCAAGCAAGCAGCTGGACTTAACGATTGAGATCGTGTCGAATACGCAAAGTGTAATGAGCAATGGAGAGATTTTGTCCAGCCCGGTATACGAATTGCTGAAAAACTTTTCGGAAAACTTCAGCAAGCCGGTTACGCTGACGTTGTCGTTCGATCAGGCGAAAGTAAAAAGCGGACAAACGGTAGCGGTCTTCTACTATGACGAAGCAAAAAAGATATGGGTGAAAGTGGAAGGCGGCAAGATCAACGGCAATCGCATCAGCGCGGAAGTCGATCATTTCACAAAATTCACGGTGCTGGTCGTTGACGGGAAAACGGGCTTGGCCGTAACGGAGGAAACGCCGACGGAAACGCCGACGGAAGAGACAACGGATGCTGCATTCCGCGACGTTGCCGGCCATTGGGCGGAGGCGAGCATCAAGCAAGCGGTGAGCACCGGTTTCGTCGCCGGGTATGCGGACGGCACGTTCAAGCCGAACCGGACCGTGACGCGTGCGGAATTTGCCGTCATGCTGGTGCGGGCGTTGAAGCTGCAAGGAGAAGGAGCCGAGCTGTCGTTCACGGATACGAAGGAGATCGGAGCATGGGCGCGGCAAGCGGTCGCGCTGGCAGTGCAAGCCGGAATCATCAAGGGCTTTAACGACGGTACGTTCCGTCCGAATGCGGAAATCACCCGCTCCGAAATGGCGGCGATGATCGCCGGTGCTTTGGAACTGCCGATCGATGCGAACGCCGCAACCGGCTTCGCGGATGACAAGCAGATTCCAAAGTGGGCGAAAGGCGCGGTGGACGCCATCCAGAAGCAAGGCCTGGTGAAAGGCAAAGGCTCGGGCGAATTCGATCCGTCCGGCAAGACGACAAGAGCGGAGGCCGTAACGGTTCTTCTCAACATGACTCGGTAACAGACTAGCAGGGCCCGCGTAAAATCGCGGGCCTTTCCTATTTTATTTTTACGATTTTCAACAATACCTGACTTGAAGCGCTTTCTTTTTAGTTTTGTGCATATGAGACGCCGGTAAAATGAACGATGATTCAAACCGAGCCCATGAATATCAGGAATAATCAGGAGGGATAAAAGATGAATTTCAAGCGGAAGAAATTATGGGTGTTGATGCTGGCGATGGTTGTGGCCATTGGCGGCATGCCGGGATTGTTTGTACATGGAGGAAGCCACGCTTATGCAGCTGCAGGCAACTGGGAGACGGTAGGGAATGCCGGGTTTTCGGCTGGCCAGGCCGATTTTACGTCGCTCTACGTGTACGACGGCACTCCTTATGTCGCTTACAGGGACTATGGAAATTCCAACAAGGCCACGGTGATGAAGAAAAACGGAAGCAGTTGGGAGACGGTGGGGAGCGCCGGGTTTTCGGCTGGCCAGGCCGATTTCACGTCGCTCACTGTGTACGACGGCACTCCTTATGTCGCTTATAAGGATGGCGCAAATTCCGGCCAAGCCACGGTAATGAAGTATGATGGAAGCAGTTGGGTGACGGTAGGGAACGCTGGCTTTTCGGCTGGCGCAGCCTTTAGCGTATCGCAGGCTGTCTATGGCGGTACCCCTTATGTTGCTTATGCGGATTATGGAAATTCCGGCAAAGCGACCGTGATGAAGTACAATGGAAGCAGTTGGGAGACGGTAGGGAACGCCGGATTCTCGGTCGACGTGGCCGATTTCACTTCGCTGTATATATACAACGGTACCCCTTATGTCGCTTACAAGGATTCGGGAAATGCCGACAAGGCGACGGTGATGAAGTACAACGGAAGCAGTTGGGAGACGGTAGGGAACGCCGGCTTTTCTGCAGGCGTGGCCGATTACACTTCGCTGTTTGTCGATGACGGTACCCCTTATGTTGCTTATGAAGATGGTGCAAATTCCAATAAAGGTACGGTGATGAAGTACAACGGGAGCACTTGGGAAACGGTAGGGAGCGAAGGATTTACGTCAGGAGGGGTCGACTACACTTCGCTGTACGTGTACGATGGTACTCCTTATGTCGCTTATCGGGATGGATTTTCCACCAATGCCACGGTTCAGAAGTACAACGGAAGTTGGGAGACGGTCGGGAGCGCCGGATTTTCATCAGGCTCGGTCATGTACACTTCATTGTATGTGCATAACGGCACACCTTATGTCGCTTATGCGGATGGGGGAAATTCCAATAAGGCCACGGTGATGGCGCCGATGTACACCGTTACCTTCGACGGCAATGGCGCTTTGTCCGGGACCGTACCGGCAGGAAGCAGCGGCTTTGTCCAAAACGCCAACGTTACGGTGTTGGACAACACCGGAAGTTTGGCGAAAACGGATCATACGTTCGCAGGATGGAATACGGCGGCGGATGGAAGCGGAATGGATTACAACGCCGGAGATACCTTCACGATGGGGACGAACGACGTGACGCTGTACGCGCAGTGGACCGTCAGCAGTTACAGCCGCACGGTAACCTATGACGTCAACGGCGCCGTATCCGGAAGCGTGCCGACACCAAGTGCCTACGCCTACGATTCCCGCGTTACGGTGCTTGGCAACACGGGGAATCTGGTCAAGCCGGGCTATTTATTCGCGGGGTGGAATACGGCGGCGGACGGAAGCGGAACGTATTACGCCGAGGCAGACACGTTTACGATCGGCGCAGCCGATATAACACTTTACGCGCAGTGGACGGAATCAACGGAAACCGTAAAAACATGGCGTAAGGTAGGCAGCGCCGGATTTTCGGCAGGGGAGACCTCTTACACCTCGCTGTATGTCGATAAGGGCACACCTTATGTCGCTTACAGGGATTATGGAAATTCCGACAAGGCCACGGTGAAGAAGTACAACGGGAGCGGTTGGGAGACGGTAGGGAACGCCGGATTTTCAGCAGGCCAGGCCGATTTCACGTCGCTCACTGTGTTCGGCGGCACTCCTTATGTCGCTTATAAGGATGGCGCAAATTCCGATAAGGCCACGGTCATGAAGTATAATGGGAGCGGTTGGGAAACGGTAGGGAGCGCCGGATTCTCGGCCGGCGCAGCCTTTAGCGTATCGCAGGCTGTCTATGGCGGTACACCTTATGTTGCTTATGCGGATTATGGAAATTCCGGCAAAGCGACCGTGATGAAGTACAATGGAAGCAGTTGGGAGACGGTAGGGAGCGCCGGATTCTCGGCAGGCGTGGCCGATTACACTTCGCTGTATATATTCGACGGCACCCCTTATGTCGCTTACAGGGATTCGGGATATGCCGACAAGGCTACGGTGAAGAAGTACAATGGAAGCAGTTGGGAGACGGTAGGGAGCGAGGGAATTTCGGCAGGCACGGCCGATTACATTTCGCTGTATGTGTACGACGGCACTCCTTATGTGGGTTATAAGGATTGGCAAAATTCCGACAAGGCTACGGTGAAGAAGTACAACGGGAGCAGTTGGGAGACGGTGGGAAGCGAGGGGTTTTCGGCAGGTAAGGCCGATTACATTTCGCTGTATGTGTACGACGGCACCCCTTATGTCGCTTATAAGGATTTTGGGAAATCCGACAAGGCTACGGTGATGAAGTACAACGGGAGCGGTTGGGAGACGGTAGGAGACTCGGGATTTTCAGCAAGCGCGGCCAATTACATTTCGCTGAATGTGTACGACGGCGATTCTTACGTCGCTTATGTAGACGGGGGAAATTCCAACAAGGCCACGATGATGAAATGGTTGGATAAGTCCACCGTCGCCTACGACGGCAACGGCGCTACGTCCGGGAATGCACCGGCAAACCGCAACTATAACCAAAACGCCAGCGTCATGGTGCTAGGCAACACGGGGAATCTGATCAAGGCAGGCTATACGTTCGCGGGGTGGAACACGTCGGCGGACGGAAGCGGGACGCGTTACGCAGCGGGAGATACGTTCGTCATGGGAGCGGACAATTTCACGTTGTACGCGCAATGGCGAAGCAACAACGCGCTGTTGTCCAACCTGTCCGTGGATCAGGGAACGTTGTCGCCATCGTTTACGCCATCGAATTTGAATTACAACGTGGACTTGGATTACGCGGTGTCCAGCCTGAATGTCTCTTTCGTGCAGGCAGACCCGGCCCAAACCTTGTCCGTCACGGGAGCCGTTTATCAGACGGTAACGGGAGCGATTTATACCTATCGCGCATCCGGCCTGATCGTGGGGGCGAACCCGATTCGGATCGGGGTGACCGCGCAGGACGGCACGGAGAACGTGTATACGGTAACCGTGAACCGCGCTTCCAGCAGCAGCAGCGGCAGCAGCGGAGGTGGCGGAGGCTTAAGCCCGATCACCTCTAAGGACGGGAAAATTACGCTTCCGGCTGGAAGAATCGGCGAGGTGAGCCTGGATAAAGCGATCGTCATCTCCATCCCAACAGGCGTTTCAAGCAAGCAGCTGGACTTAACGATTGAGATCGTGTCGAATACGCAAAGTGTAATGAGCAATGGAGAGATTTTGTCCAGCCCGGTGTACGAATTGCTGAAAAACTTTTCGGAAAACTTCAGCAAGCCGGTTACGCTGACGTTATCGTTCGATCAGGCAAAAGTAAAGAGCGGACAAACGGTTGCGATCTTCTACTATGATGAAGTGAAGAAGCTTTGGGTGAAAGTGGAAGGCGGCAAGATCAACGGGAATCGCATAAGCGCGGAAGTCGATCATTTCACGAAATTCGCCGTGCTCGTCGTTGACGGGAAAACGGGCTTGGCCGTAACGGAGGAAACGCCGACGAAAGAGACAACGGATGCTGCATTCCGCGACATCGCCGGACATTGGGCGGAAGCGAGCATCAAGCAAGCGGTGGAGAGCAGAATCGCCTCGGGTTACCCGGACGGCACGTTCAAGCCGAACCGGACCGTGACGCGCGCCGAGTTCGCCGTCATGCTGGTGAACGCGCTCAAGCTGCAGAGCGAGGAAGCGCAGCTCACCTTCGCCGACGCGGCGAACATCGGAGCTTGGGCGAAGAAGGCCGTCGCGTTGGCGGTAAAGGCAGGGATCTTGAAAGGCTACGCGGACGGCAGCTTCCGCCCGGATGCGGAGATCACCCGCGCCGAGATGGCGGCGATGATCGCGAACGCCCTTGGACATTCGGCGGACGCGCAAACGACGACCGGTTACTCGGACGATAAGGATATCCCGGCATGGGCGAGAGCCGGCGTCGCTTACGCGAAGCAATCGGGCATCGCGCAAGGAAAAGGCGACAACCGGTTCGCTCCGCAAGACCGCGCCACCCGGGCGGAAGCCGTTGCCGTGCTTCTGAAAGCGGCGGCAGCAGCGAAATAGCATAGAAAATCAAATCGGACCAGGCATTCCATGAGGAATGGGCACTGGTCCGATTGCTTTTTGCACGAGGATGCGGTATAGTGAGTAGGTTGAATAAAATGACCTAATTCACATATTGTAGAGGGTTGTTGTTGCTCGCAGCTTAATAACCTTGTCCAATATGTGAATTTTTATTTTGTTTCATAAAATAAGAAGGTCATGTAAATATTAAAAGGTGGTTAAACAAAATGGAATCGGGAATCGTAAAATGGTTTAACGCGGACAAAGGCTTCGGCTTCATCGAAGTCGAAGGCGGTAACGACGTATTTGTACACTTCAGCGCGATCGTAGGCGACGGCTACAAGTCTTTGGACGAAGGCCAACGCGTTGAGTTCAACATCGTACAAGGCAATCGCGGCCCGCAAGCCGAGAACGTCGTTAAACTGTAAGCAAGCGAACCATGCCCCGGACTTCCCGTTTGGGGCATTTTTCTTCGCATCACCCACTTCAGGATGGAAAGAGGGATGTTCTTGTATTCTTCTCGGAAAAAAACGGCTGAAGAGTTGCCCGAGGAACTAACCGCGATCTGGTCTTGTTCGGATGAGAACTGCAAGGGATGGATGAGGGACAATTTCGCGCTCTCGTCTACGCATCAGTGTCCTTTGTGTCAGTCCGAAATGGTGAAAAGCGAAAGAATGCTCGTCGCGCTCGCGAACACTAGCCCGATTCATCACAAAGTCGGGGAATGAGTTCGGCGGCGACATTAAAACGATAGGAGTCCGACTCGTCGGCTCCGGCATGAAGAACCCGACCTTTCGAGGTCGGGTTTTTTTGTCCGTTGAGCTATTTCGGGCACGTAAATGTGATTTTTCGCACATCGCAAGGCCTTCGCTTCGCGTAATCTACGCTTATCTCCTTCGGAGGGAAGGTGGGCGCCATGGAAGTCGAAGCACTCAAGAAGGTCGAACGGCTCGCCCTTAAGAAGCACCGGGTATTCGCGACGAGTCGTCTCCGTTATCTCGCCCGATCCGCGCTCGCCAGCATGTTCATCGGGTTCGGGGTCATCGTCGCTTTCAAGACGGGTAGCTTCTTCTACGCGGAGCACTCGCCGCTGACGTATCCGATGGCGGCGATCACGTTCGGGGCGGCCATTATCTTGATCTCCTACGGCGGCGGGGACTTGTTCACGGGCAATACGTTCTATTACACCTACGCCGCGCTGCGTCGCAAACTGCGCTGGTCCGACGTCATGCGGCTATGGCTATTCAGCTACCTGGGCAACATTCTGGGCGCCTCGTTCTTCGCGCTATTGATCTATACGACGGGCTTGTTCTCGGAGTCGTCGGTCAACGGATTCCTGCTCAGCGTCGTGGACAAGAAGATGAACTTGCCGATGATGGAGCTGTTCTTCCGGGCGATCCTCTGTAATTGGCTCGTCTGCCTGGCGTTCTTCCTCCCGATGTCGATGAAGGGCGACGGCGCCAAAATGTTCGCGATGATTCTGTTCGTGTTCTGCTTCTTTATTTCCGGTTACGAGCATAGCATCGCCAACATGTGCACGTTCGCGATCGCGCTCGTCTTGCACCACCCGGGGACGATCTCGATGGGCGGCGTGCTCCATAACCTGATCCCCGTCACCTTCGGCAATCTGATCGGCGGCGGATTGTTAATGGGGTTTATGTATCACTACGTGAATAAACCGGATTTGGAAGAACATTTGGACGAACGGGAAGACCAACTTAACGAAGCGGAGAGTGATCGGGATGAGTAAAACGAAGATCGTCGTCATCGGCGTCGGCGCCGTCGGAGCAACTACGGCGTATACGCTGCTGCTGAGGGAACGGGCGGACGAATTGGTGCTGATCGACGCGAACAAGGACAAAGCAAAGGGCGACGCAATCGACATGAATCACGGGCTTCCTTTCGTCGGGAAAACGAAAGTATGGGCCGGCGATTACGAGGACTGCCGCGGGGCTAGCATTATCGTCATCACGGCGGGAGCGGCGCAGAGACCGGGCGAATCGCGGGTCGACCTGCTGAAGAGAAACTCGGCCATCTTCGATAGCATCATCGGCGAAGTGCTGAAGCATAACGACGACGGCATTCTGCTGATCGCGTCCAATCCGGTGGACATCATGAGTTATTTTACGTGGCAAAAGTCGCAATGGCCGGTTCGCAGAATTATCGGTTCGGGCACGTTGCTCGACAGCGCCCGGTTCCGGTACCTGATCGGCGAAGAGCTCGGCATCGATCCGCGAAGCGTGCACGCGCATATTATCGGCGAGCACGGCGACTCCGAGCTGCCTCTCTGGAGCTTGGCCAACGTCGCCGGAACGGGCATTCGGCTGGACGAAGAGAAGAAGGAGCGGATCTTCGCGAACACGAAGGACGCCGCGTACGAGATCATCGCCGCTAAGGGCGCGACTTACTACGCGGTCGCCCTCGCGCTCGACCGGATCTGCACCGCGATTCTCCGCGACGAAGGCGCCGTATTGAACGTATCGACGCTGCTGCGGGATTATCACGGCATCTCCGACGTCTACCTGGGCGTTCCGTGCGTCGTCGATCGCGGCGGCGTCCGCGAGGTGCTGCAGCTGGATTTGTCGGAGCGGGAGCAACGCGAATTGCGCCTTTCGGCGGAGAAGCTGAAGGAGCTTATTCGATCGATGGAAGGTTAGAAAAATGGCTCGCAGGTTGTCATCTGCGGGCTTTTTTTAATAAGTTATCCAAATGAAGGAAAACGTCAAAAATGATCGAAATAGCTAATAGAGGGATAAAGCGAAGGGTTTGGAGGATATTCATGAATATTGATTTCGGATCGATAGCGTCGGAATTGGTTCAAAATAATATCGAAAGAATCATTTCCGTAATATACAAAAAGGGTTCAGACCAGTTTAATCAACTGCTTATTAGGAGCGGTGCCGCCTACAAGAAGTACTTACATGAATCGGTAAAGAAATATAGCAGGGTCAAAACGATTCTTTACAGGGATTCGCCGGTTTATTTATATGACTTTTATTTGGACACGAATATTAGCATTAACGATCATACATACAGCGCAAGTAATATGAACGGAGTTCTGGAACATGGTCATTTTATCAATTTCATCGGATCCGCGGGAAGCGGAAAAAGCACGCTGTTCAAGCATCTCTTCTTGGATACAATCAAGAATACTTCGTATATCCCGATTATGGTCGAACTGAGGGAGATAAACAATCGGGATCAAACGTTAGCGGAGTGCCTATTTCAATCGATGTGTAATTTAGGATTCGATTTGGAATACGAATATTTCAGCAAGAGTATTTCTAGCGGAAGATATGTTTTCCTCTTCGATGGATTCGACGAAATCGACTACCAAAAGAGAAACGAAGTATCCAAGCAGCTTCTGGAGATGAGCGATAAATTTCCCGATAATTATTATTTGATTTCGGCCCGGAAAAACGATCAAATCTTTACAGGCTGGAATAAATTCATAGATTTCGAGATCAATCCGTTGGAGAAAATTCAGGCTCTTCAATTGGTCTCCAACTTGACTTATGACCCGGATATTAAAGACAAGTTCCTAGCCGAATTGGAAAAGAAACTTTTCGACGAGCATACGTCGTTCGCTTCCAATCCGTTATTGTTGACGATTATGCTGATTACGTACAGCCAATACGCCGAGATTCCGGATAAAATACACCTCTTCTACGGACAAGCATTCGATGCGTTGTATTCTCAACACGACGCAACCAAGTCGGGTTATAAAAGAAGAATGAAAACTCAACTGGCTTCCGACGATTTTAAAAGCGTCGTTGCTGCTATTTCGATTTCTAGTTATTTGGACAGGGTGTTCTCTATGACATCCGACCAACTTTTATCGTATTTAAGCCAGGCCAAGGACTTAGTCGATATCGATTTTAACGTGGACGACTTTAAAGCAGACCTTGTTGAATCGGTTTGTCTTATCATGCTGGACGGACTGGAGTATAAGTATACGCACCGATCGTTCCAAGAGTATTTCGCCGCGAAATTCATTGTGAGCGTGAATGACGAAGATCAGACGGATATTCTTCGAATCTTGTCGAGCAAACAAATTTCCAGCTTTAGAGTCGATAATGTATTGAATTTATTGTTCGAAATGGATAAAGAACGGTTCGAAAGAAATTTTATCATCCCGATGATTAAAGAAATGATTTCATGGCTGGAGGACGGAGCGACTTCGCAGGAAGAAAAGTATATCCGGTATATCGATTCCAAATTTGAAAGCTTTGGCATTAGTTATATTGCTTCTGGCGTAGAGGATGAGGACGAGGAGGACGATGAAGCCAGAAGAGTGGTTTTTATGCACCGCCCGAGTCCTGCCAATAGTTATTACGAAATCGTTAAATTCATTTTTGAAAAATACATCGGTATCGTACAGATCGGAACGGAATTATTACCCTCCTATCATCAGGTGGATATGATTAAGAAATACGGCGAAGAAGAAAGCGATGGGATGGAGTTTTTGGTCAGCACCGATCGGATCAGGCACGACACGGAATTAAGCAAGGAGTTCATCGGGCACGCGAGTTTTATTTTGAATAGGCTTAATTATGTCATCGCGTTGTTGCCTGTATTGGAGCAAAAACATAAAGATAAAAAAACGATCAAGGAACTTCTTTTTAAGATAAGGTCAAGCAATTAATCAACGAATGGATTGGTTCTTTAAAAGGCTTCTATATATGCGGATATGCCGCGTAGCAGGAGCCTTTTTCGTTTGTCCGGACTGTAATAACTGAATTGTGTGAAAACGTTAATGCTACAAGTCATTCACCCTGTGATATATTTTTACAATGTTAATAAAAACGATTTCATAATTTCTAAACATTGCCGGGAGGTTGTTATGCTCCGTTTTCACTCTTATATTCGAAGCCGATTGCTCATCCCGATAGTCGCCCTATTGCTCCTGACGTCGGCGCTACCGACCGTAGCCGCCGCTGCCAAAGCCGACGACGGCGTCGCCGACAACGTTACGATCATGATCGACGGCGAGAAGGCGAAGCTGGCCGATCCGGTGCGCATGAAGGACGGCAGATTGTTCTTGCCGATCGCGAGCGTCGCTTCCCTGCTGAAAGCGAAAGCCAAGTGGGACCAAGACAACGAAGCGGTGACGATCCAATCCGCCCGCGGAGACAAGATCGTGCTGAGCAACGGCGTTCCGATCGTCTACTTCAACGATAGCCGCTATCGCATGGATACGGTGCCGTTCCTGGACGACGGAAGGATGTACATACCGCTGCGCGCCGTCGCGGAGCTGCTCCACGCCACCGTGAAGTGGGAGACGGAGACGCAAGTCGCCGAGATTACGCAAATCGAGCCGGCCGTCGTGACGGCGGAGTACGGCTTGGCGGAGATCGGCGAACAGTTCGGCGTCAGCAAAGCGGCGTTGCTTAAGCGCAACGGGCTGAAAGCCGCCGAAGAGGTGAAGGAAGGGGCGAAGCTCCGCGTCGTCATCCCTTCGATCTTCGACGACGAAGCCGAACCGTATTCGAAGGACGACTACACGTTGCTCGCGAAGATAATCCAGGTGGAGTCGGGTTACGAGTCCTACGAAGGCCAACTGGCCGTCGCGAACGTCGTACTGAACCGGGTGAAGGATCCGCGCTTCCCGAAATCGATCAAGGACGTCATCTATTCGGGCAAGCAATTCCCCGCCGCGCACAACGGCATCCTGCAGAAGAGCGTGCCGAACGCCAGCGTGCTTCGCGCCGCCAAGGACGCCTTGAACGGCAAAAACAACGTCAAAGACGCCGTGTATTTCTACGATCCGAGAGTGTCCAAGGGCTCGTTCTGGTCCGGTCTGGATACGATCGCGACGATCGGCACGCACCGGTTCGCGAAGTAGCATCGGCGACGACAATCGGCATTTCCGGCATGTGAAATCCCCATCGAAAGGCGGTGGGGATTTTATTTTGCCCCCGATTCGACAACTTCATTAATTTACCGCGGAAAAGCGCAAGATTTTATCGAAAGATGCCAAATATATACTTGTACTATTCGCGCGGAAAAGGATAAAATAAAGCAATAAATGTGATTAAATTCACAAAACTTTCTTAGACTGCTGACGATTTCGATTAGGGGAGGAAACAGAATGTCTGAATCGACTGTATTGAATGCCGATCAAGGGTCCGTCGTGACCGATGCCGCGGCGAAGTTGGACGTGCTGGATCAATTGTTAAAACCGGAAGTGCAGCAAGCGATCACCCAATTGGTGGATCAATTGCCGAGGCTGGCCGAGATGATGACCGTTCTGACGAACGTGTACGATTTCGCGCAGAAGGTTGCGAAGGACAAAGTGCTGATCGAGGATACGCTCGGCGGCATCCAAGAAGTGGTCAAGCCTCTCGCGGAGAAAGCCAAAGGCTTCGCGTCCGCGGCCATCGAAGCGAGCGACCGCGCGGAGAACAGCGACGCGACGATCGGCGTGTTCGGCATGATGAAGCTGCTGAAAGATCCGGAATTGCAGAAGATGCTTCGTTTCAGCCAAGCTTACCTGAACATTCTGGGCGAAAGAAAAAATAACGGTTAATCGGACCGATCCATAGGCGAAGAACGGAGGAACATAGATGAGAAAAGAAATTCTGATTCTCGGGGCGGGTTACGGCGGGTTGCTGAGCGCCCTGTCCGCCAGACAGCATCTGTCGACCGCGGAAGCGAACATTACGATCATCAACCGCTCGAATACGCACCAAATCATTACGGAGCTTCACCGTCTTGCCGCGGGTAACGTGCACGAGAAAGCCGTCGCGCTTCCGCTCGAGAAATTGTTCAAAGGCAAGCAGATCAACGTCGTGGTCGGCGAAGTGCAATCCGTCGATCCGGAAGGCAAAAAAGTTTCCTTGAATAACGACACTTCTTACCGTTACGATGCGCTCGTGCTCGCTCTCGGAAGCGAAACGAACTACTTCGGCATCCCCGGACTTCAGGAAAATAGCTTGATCCTGAAATCCGTGAACGACGCGAACAAAATCTTCGCTCACGTCGTAGACCGCATCAAAGCGTACGCGAAGTCGAAAGACAAAGCGGACGCGACGTTCGTTATCGGCGGCGGCGGATTGACCGGCGTCGAGCTCGTCGGCGAGCTTGCCGACGAATTGCCGGCCATCTGCCGCGAGAACGGCGTGGACTTCTCCGACGTTTCCTTGAAGCTGGTCGAGGCGATGCCGACGATCTTGCCGATGTTCTCGCCGGATCTCATCCAACGCGCGGTCACGAGCCTGGAGAACCGCGGCGTCGAATTCTTGACGAGCTTGCCGATCACGGAAGTGAAAGGCAATGTGGTCACGTTAAAAGACGGTCGCACGATCGAAGCGAACACGGTCGTATGGACGGGCGGCGTCCAAGGCAACACCCTCGTCGCGAACTGCGGCATCGAAGTGAACCGCGGCCGCGCGTCCGTTAACGAAGCGCTGCAATCGGTGTCCCACCCCGACGTCTACCTCGCGGGCGACTGCGCGGTCGTCTTCGGACCGGAAGGCCGTCCGTATCCGCCGACTGCGCAATTGGCATGGCAAATGGGCGAGCTCGCGGGCGCTAACATCGCGGCTACGTTCAAGGGCACGAAACCGGATGCCTTCAAGCCGGTCTTCTCCGGTACGCTCGCGAGCCTGGGCCGCAAAGACGGCATCGGCGCCGTCGGCGGCACGGGCATCGAGCTTCGCGGCACGCCGGCTTCCCTCATGAAGAAGGCGAGCAACGCCCGTTATCTGTCCCACATCAACGGCTTGTTCACGCTGGCTTACTAAGCCGAAGGCGCGGGCCATTCCCGTACTCGCTTAACGGAATCAATAATATCCAACCCGCGATGCTAATTCGTTCGAATGGCATCGCGGGTTTATTGTTTTAAAGTAAGGTCGAAGCCCGAGGTGCTTCTTTCATTTTCGGAAGGTGATTTTAATCTTTTCTCGAATCTTATAAGCTATTAAAAGATGGAAGGAGGATCGATTAACTGGGTATCCCGTTAATCGCCTCCAAAGTCTCGCCATCCAATTGATTTCAGCGAGGGATCGAATGATAACTATTACCGAAGCTTACGTGGATAGCTTGGCATTGAACGCTAACGCGATCAAGAACGGCCGCGATCTGGTCAAGAAAAACAGTTTCCCCCTGCTATGCCGGACGGAGGACGATACGCTGTTGTTCGGCGAATGCAAGGGCAGCGGAAACGAGCCTTATCGCTGTTCCGTGGATTTCGTCAAGCCTGAAGGCCCGACATTCCGTTGTTCTTGTCCGAGCCGGCAGTTTCCGTGCAAGCATCTGCTCGGTTTGATGTACGCCTATGCGCTGGGCAAAAACTTCGCGACGGCGGCCATTCCGGAGGATATCGCGGACAAGCGCGAGAAGGCGGAAAAGCGGGAAGAGAAGAAAAAGGAAGCGGCATCCGACTCCGAGGAAACTCCGCGCAAACGCCAGACGAACAAATCCGCTCTCGTCAAGAAAATCGTAGCGCAGCTCGAGGGCATCGCATTCGCCGAGAAGCTGCTTCAAGGAATCGTTCAAGCGGGGCTGGGCGGCATCGATAAAAAGGCGATCCAGACGCTCGGCGAGCAGGTCAAGCAACTGGGCAATTATTATATTCCGGGCATTCAGGGCTCCTTTCGCGAGCTTCAGCTCGGCATGAACGCCGATCAACCGCGGGAAGCGATGTACGAGCGGGCCATTCCCCGGCTCGGCCAGTTGTACGCCTTGCTGAAGAAGAGCAGGGAATACTTGGAGCGTCGCAAGGAGAATCCGGACGAGACGACGCTAGATGCGGAATCGACCTTGGAGGAAAGCATCGGACACGCCTGGCAACTGTCGGAACTTCGGGAGAGAGGGCTGACCCGGCGCGACGCGGAATTGCTCCAGCTCGCCTTCCGATCTTATGCGGATCCCGGCCGGGAGCAATTCGTGGACGAGGGCTTCTGGATCGAGCTGCGATCCGGGCGTGTTCATGCGACGCGCACGTACAGGCCTTATCGGGCGGCGAAGCATATTCGCGAAGACGATTCCGTTTACCTGGTGGCCGCGACCAAAGAGCTGTTCGTCTATCCCGGCGAGCTTAACGCAAGGGTCCGCTGGGAAGAGGCGTCGTTCCGCGAGCCTTCTTCCGAGGATTTCACTGTCGCCCGGAGCCATGCGGGAAAATCCTTCGCGGACGCGATCAAACAAGCGAAAAATCAAATAAAGAACCCGTTGTCCGACAAAAATCCGGTCATGCTCGTCGCCTATCGGGATGTCGTCGTCATCGACGGACGTTACGTTCTGTTAGACGAACAAGGCAAGCAAATGCCGCTCGCGGACATACCGTCCATGAACGATGCGACGACGCAGCTACTGCCGTTAATGAGGACGGAAGATTTGCGGGGCGGGGCGATGCTCGTCATGTTCCATCACGATACCGGGAATAATCGGCTATCCGCGCAGCCTCTGAGTCTCGTATCGACGCATGGGATAACGCGGTTATCGTTCTAGAAGATTCATATTCGCGATGAGGGTGATAAAAGAATGAGTATCGGGTTGTTGCAAGAATTGGAACAAGAGACGCGAAGGCTCTTCGTGGCGGGCAGCAAGTTGGCTTCCGGCGACTTGCGCTTGGGCAAGCTGTTGCCCCAGCTTCGGAAACTGGGAGAGGCGGCCCCGGTATTCGCCAGGGTGGCGCAAGCGGTAGAACAAGCGACCGAGGCAGGAGAGGACAACCCCTCGGTTAAGCTGCTCGAGCTGTCGACGTTGCTCTCTTCGATTCTATACACGCAAGGAATGACCGAGAGCAAGGGCGAAGCGTTGCCCTTAGAAGGCGGCGAGAATTTCCGGCAGACCTCGTCGACGTACCGTAGATTAAGCCCGGTCCTCGAAGCGCTGTCCCAGAAAGGGCAAGGACGCCTCGAAGTCATCCGACAGGCGCGACAGGACGGGTTGTTCGACGATTACAGGCTACTGATACCCGCGGTCGCCGCGCTCGATGAAAGCTACCCGGAAATCTCCGATTTCTTGGAGTCGGAAGTCGTTCCGCTCTATGGACGGGACGCGTTGCCCGTATTGCGCCGTCAGTTCCGCATGGACGGGGGCAAGGGCGATGCGCGAAGGCTTCAGTTGATTCACAGGCAGCTCGGCTCGTCCGGCATGGAGCTGTATCTGGAGGCCGCCGAAGCCGGCTCGCAAGAAATCAGAACAACCGCTATCGGATTGTTGGGACATTATCCGGAGCAAGAGAGCTTCCTGCTCGGCCAAGCGGGCGAACGGCGCAAGGAAATTAGGCGCGCCGCGCTTTCGGCATTGGCAACGATCGGGACGCCCAGGGCGGCGGATCGCCTCTTCGAAGCGCTCGCTTCGCCGAAGGACGGGGAACTGGCGGTAGAACCGATCGCAAACAGTCGGGATGAAGAATTGATCCTTCGAGTCGTATCTTTCGCGCGCTCTGCGTTCGATAAGCTGAGAGAGAGCGGCGAGAGCGAGGAGACGCTGGGGAAGTTGCAAACCTCTTTGGATGCGCTTCGGTCTCGCGACGCCGAGGGCATGTCGGAGCTTGTCCGAGACATTCTTTCCGAGAAATCCTTCACCGGCCTGGCGGCCTCCCGCATTCAAGAAAGCGCGGCACGGCTGCTGATCGGCCTGTCCGATCCGGAGGCGAGAGCGTTCGCGGTCGGGCTAAAGGACACGCATAACCATCGTTTTCTCGACTATAGCTTGAGGGCGGCAATCTGGAGCTTGTCTCCCGAGGAGGTGTACCTTCGTTACTCGGGTTATTTGACGGGGACCCACGAGTCGGCGGGCAAGCTTCTTCTTCAGGCCTTCCTGCAACTGCTGCCTAGCCTATACGAGAAAATGACGGAAGACGGTTCGCGGATCGCCGCTTCTCTCGACCCCCGATGGGTGCAGGCGTTCATCCGCCTGGACGAGGCGGAGCTCGTGTGCCGCGCCGCGGAATCGCCCGATCGGCATACGGTCAACTACTTGATCGGTAAATGCAGGCGAATCGTCGGCATCGGCAACGACTACGATATTCACTGTTTCCTCGCGTTGTTCCATATCGGATACCCGGATGCGTCGGAAGTACTGATGGATGCGCTGACATCCGGGGCCGGCAGGCAGATGTATTACCTGTACGGGCTTCAGGAATTCTTGTTGCTGCAATTGTCCGCTTCCAGCGCCGATCGCCTCGTTCGTCTCGCCGAGAACGAAGTGCCGTACGAGAGCACCCGAAAGAAGCTGATCGAAATCGCGGAGGCGATTCGTACGAAGCCGCAAGACGAGCAAGGCGAGTTCGGCGATAAGAAGGGATGGAGCAAATGGATAAGCAAAATGTTTTAAGGCTGCCGGCGGAACGGCTGTATGCCGAAGAATTGGCGGCGTTGGTCGCCTCCGACCAAGACGCCAAGCCGGCCGGCTGGCAGTTATCGCCCCGGGCCGCGCTGACTTTCATCATCGGCGGACAAGCCGGCGGAACGACGATTACGCCGAAATACATCGGCAACCGCCGTCTCGTCGAGATGGCGATCGCGACGCTGCTGACCGACCGCGCGCTGCTCCTTATCGGAGAACCGGGAACGGCGAAATCATGGTTATCCGAGAATTTGACGGCCGCCATTAACGGCGATTCCTCCAAAGTCGTTCAAGGCACGGCGGGCACGAGCGAAGAGCATGTTCGTTATGCGTGGAACTACGCGATGCTGTTGGCGCAGGGTCCTTCCGATCAAGCGCTTATCAAGAGTCCGATTTACAGGGCGATGGAAGCGGGAGGAATCGCGAGATTCGAGGAAATATCGAGATGCGCTTCCGAAGTTCAGGACGCGCTGATCTCCATCCTGTCGGAGAAGACGGTCGCGATTCCGGAACTGGGGCGCGAAATCTCAGCGGCGAAGGGCTTCTCCATTATCGCGACGGCCAATACGCGCGACAGGGGCGTGAACGAGATGTCGGCCGCGCTGAAGAGGCGCTTCAATATCATCGTGCTTCCCGCTCCTTCGAGCTTGGAGACGGAGGTCGATATCGTGAAGCGCAGGGTCGCGGAGATCTCGGCGAGTTACGAGCTGAAAGCTTCCTTGCCGGAAGAAGAAGCGGTCCGCCAAGTCGTGACGATCTTCCGCGAGCTCCGGAGCGGGGCGACGCTGGACCGCAAGAAGAAGGTCAAGCCGCCTTCGGGCGTCATCTCGACCGCGGAGGCGATTTCTCTTCTGACCGGAAGCATGGCGCTGGCCGCCAGCTTCGGCAGCGGCAGGCTGACGGACGAAGATCTCGCTGCCGGCCTGCAAGGGGCGGTCGTCAAAGACGACGAGAAGGATCGGCTCGTCTGGAAAGAGTATCTCGATAACGTGATGAAAAAGCGGGGATCGGAATGGCGGAGCCTCTACAACGCTTGCCGGGAAATGAACGATTGAACGCCGCGCCGGACGGGGTTCGTGTCTTCGGCATTCGGCATCTCTCGCCGAACGGCGCACATCATTTGCTCGCGTTCCTGGACGAGATCCGTCCGACCGCGGTGCTCGTGGAAGGGCCGAGCGATGCGAACGAACTGATTGCCCAGTTGACTTCCCGCGGCGTCGTGCCCCCGATCGCGATGCTCGCCTATACGGAAGAATTGCCCGTTCGGACCTTGCTTTATCCGTTAGCGGAGTATTCCCCGGAATACCAGGCCTTCCTATGGGCGCGTAGGAAAGGGGCGGTATGCGAGTTCATCGATTTACCGTCGGGCAGCGCGCTTGCGCTGCACGTCGCGAAGTCGGAGGACGAAGAAGAGGAGGGCTCGGAATCCGAGGCGGCCAAGCTCGACTTCGTTCGTTATCAGAACGGCTTATACGGTTCGATCGCCGAACGGGCTGAAGAACCCGACTACGAGGCGTACTGGGAGCGGTACTTCGAGCATAGCGCCGATCCGCTCGCTTACCGAAGCGCCATTCTCGAACTGTCGGATCGCATGCGGGAGATGACCGAACGGGACGAGCTAACCTTCCGTCCCCGGGAGTACGCCTACAACGAAATCCGCGAAGCTTACATGAGACGGAGAATTCAAGAAACGATAGCGGCGGGGCACGACGCCGCCAAAGTCGTCGTCGTAACCGGCGCGCATCATGCCTTGGCGCTTGCGGGAGGAAAGCCCGCCATGTCCGATAAGGAATGGGCCGGGTTACCGTCCTCCAAGACCCGTCTTACGCTCATGCCGTATACGTATTACAAGCTCTCGTCGCGGTCCGGTTACGGCGCGGGCAACTTTACTCCGGCTTATTTTCAGCTTTACTGGGAATGCCTGCGTAAGGGACGGTTACCGGAATTGCCGCATTTCTACTTGTCGAAGATTGCCGGGTATTTGAGGGAAAAAGGAACTTACCGCTCGACGGCGTCCGTCATCGAAGCGGTAAGGATGGCCGAGGCGCTTGCCGCGATCAAGAACGGAAGCCGGCCGACCTGGAAGGACTTGCACGACGCGGCCGTTACTTGTCTGGGAGGCGGCGAGCTGGCCGCTATCGCGGATGCCCTATCGCGGGTCGACGTCGGAACGGCCATCGGCCGTCTGCCGGAGGGCGTCAGCCAAACGCCGATCCAGGACGATTTGAACCGAGAGCTGCGCCGGCTGAAGCTGGACAAATACAAGTCTCCGGTCGCGCAAAACCTCGAATTGGACCTGAGGGAGAACAGACGGGTAAAGTCGGAGGACGCGGCCTTCCTCGACCTGCGCAGATCCGTCCTGTTGCACCGGTTGGAGTTGCTGGACATCGGCTTCGCGCGCAAGTTCGCGGCTCAACAAAACGGCGCGACTTGGGCGGAGCATTGGACGCTGCGCTGGACGCCCGAATCGGAGATCCGGGCCGTCGAATCGACCTTAAAGGGAGAAACGATCGAGATCGCGGCGGCTTACGTGCTTCATGAGCGTCTTCAAGCCTGCACGGATATCGCGGAGGCATCGAAGCTCATCCGCTTGGCGATCCATTGCGAGTTGCCGTCCGCCATGGAAGAAGCGAAGTCTTTGCTTCAGACGCTCGCCGTCGACGACGTCAGCTTCGCGGACATAGCGGAGGCGGCTTTCGAATTGTCCGGTCTGATCCGGTTCGGTTCGATTCGGAGACATGACGCGCAACCGCTGCTTCCGCTGTTGCGGCAGTTGTTCCTTAGAGGCTCGTTGACGCTGAACGACGCGGCGGACTGCAACGACGACGCGGCTCCGTCGGCGTTATCCGCCTTGCAGCTTCTTCATTCGATTTCCCAAGAGCATTTCGACGAAGTAGACGAGCCTCTATGGATCAAGGAGCTGAAGCGGTTGGCTTCGAGGGACGACCGCAATCCGAAGTTATCCGGCTTCGGATTTGCTCTGCTGCTGGAGAAAGACGAATTCGCGCCCGATGCCATCGAAAGCGAAATGTCCAGGAGGCTGTCTCCAGGCATTCCGGCAGATCTAGGGGCCGGCTGGTTCGAGGGGGTGTCCATGCGCAACCGTTACGCGCTGCTATCCCGGGCGTTGCTGTGGGAGCGGCTGGATGCTTATATCGGATCGCTCGAGGACGAACAGTTCCGCAGATCCCTCGTGTACTTGCGCCGGGCGTTCTCCTCGTTCGAACCAAGGGAGAAAGCCGCGGTGTCCGATCTGCTCGGCGAACTGTGGGGAGCAGGCGCGGAGGATGCCGACCTCTTGCTACAACGGCCGCTTACCGAAGAGGAAAAGATTAGCTTGGACGACATTAACGAATTCGATTTCGGAGACCTGTAGCCTATGAATGATAAAGACGCGATGAAGTTAAGAAGATGGAGGCTCGTCCTCGGAGCGGCGGCGGAACGGAATTTGGAAGCCATGTCCGGGGGCAAAGGGCTGGGGTTAACGGACGATGACGCGGTCATGGATGCGGCGCTCGCCGCCATTTACGACGAAACCTTCGAACCTGCCGGTCAAGGCGGAGGAGGAGCGCGCTCCGCTGGCCTCGGCAAATCGTCGCCCCGAATCGCCAAGTGGCTGGGAGACGTCCGCTCGCTCTTCCCGCCGGATATCGTGTCCGTCATCCAAACGGACGCGATCGAGCGCAAAGGCTTGAAGCAGTTGTTGTTCGAGCCTGAATTGTTGTCGCAAGTGAAGCCGGATCTTCACATGGTAGGGACGCTGATGGCGCTTCGGGGGCAAATCCCCGAGAAGGCCAAGGACGCGGCCCGGGAGCTGATTCGTTCCGTCGTCGACGAAATCATGAAGCGCATGGAGCAGGAGCTTCGCCGCGCCGTCACGGGAGCTCTTAACCGCCGGCAACATTCACCGCTTCCTTCGGCGAACAGTCTGGATTGGAAGACGACGATACGCCGCAACTTGAAGAACTACGATCGCGAACGCTCGCTCCTTATTCCGGACAAAGTCTATTTCTTCGACCGTACCCGCAAAAGCAAAGAATGGACGGTTATACTGGACATCGACCAAAGCGGTTCAATGGCGGGATCCGTCGTCTACGCCTCCATCGCGGGCTCGATTTTCGCCAGCATGCCGGCTCTCGATACGAAGGTCGTCGTATTCGACACGGAAGTCGTCGATCTCAGCGAGGCTTGCGCGGAAGATCCCGTGGACATGCTGTTCGGCATTCAGCTCGGCGGGGGAACGGACATTAATAAGTCCGTCGCTTATTGCGAGCAGTTCATCCGGGAGCCGGCCAAGTCGTTGTTCATTCTCGTGTCCGACCTGTACGAAGGCGGCAACCAAGCGGAACTGATTCGTCGCCTGGGCGAGATGAAGCAAACCGGCGTCAAGACGATCTGTTTGCTCGCCTTGTCGGACGACGGGGTTCCTTCCTATGACGAGAACGTCGCCAAGAAGCTGGCCCGGTTCGGCATACCGTGCTTCGGGTGTTCCCCGAACCGGCTCCCGGAACTGATCGAGGGCGCTCTTAAAGGAATGGATCTGCAAGCGTTGGCGGAGCGGCTGGGGCGGTAGCGTTCGCTGGCCGTTTGCGCTCCCGCCGAAGTTAGAACGGGCGTATTCAGAACGCACTGGCCGTGGCAGCCGTGCGTTTTTTGCGCGCGCATTCCCGCATACGAAGAGGAGGAATCCCCTTCGCGCATCTAAATGACAACGCCATTCGCGAATAAAGATTTGCGAAGCACTTCCGCCATGATGTTATAGCCCAGCACATTCGGGTGTAAGGAGTCGTCCGACAATTCCGGTCGCAGCGTTTTCCCGTCCGAATCAACGAGATAGGCATGATAGTCGACATAGACGGCTTTTTCGTTCGCTGCCATTTGTTTAAGGGCATGGTTCGAAGCGGCCAGTAGCTCGTTGCGGATATTCGTACTTTGGTTGGGACAACGAATGAGCGGTTCAAAAGGAAAGCAAGGGATATCTTTGCCGGTGGGCAGGTTCGAACCGACAATCGGCAGGATGCCGTAGCTCTTCGATAGCTGCACCATCGTCGTGATATTGCCGACTATTTCGTAATTGATTTGTTCCGGCGTTCTCCGTTCGCGAGAGTCTACGGCATCAAGCCTCCAAGTGTTGTTCGTTCCCCCTAGTATATGAACGTATTTGGGTCTTAACTGAATGACATCGGCCGGAAAACGGCGAAGCATAATCGGCGTAGTGTCTCCCGTAATCCCGCGGTTAACGATGAACTTACCCGCTGAATGGAAATAGACCTGCAAATCCCAATATTGCGTAATGGATTCGCCAATGAAATCAAAATCGACGTCGATTTGATGGAATAGGACTTGTTCGTTGTAGCCATCGTAGACGGATCGCAGACGGTCGGCGGCAGCAACGAACGAGAAGTTGCCGGGCCTGATGATGGGCGCTCTTTGTCCAGCGGTCAAGTCCATTCCTTCTTTCCGGATACATACTCTGGATTCACGTGTATTCGGCGAAATTCGGTAATATGCCGATTCATTTTGATATATCCCCTCAGAGATTATCGCCATGCAGCCATATATAATTATTTCCGTAAGCGTTTACAAATTTCAAATGAGGAGGTTCGAACTTCTATGTATGCTCCTGAATATTCAACCAAACGAGAGGAGAAACAGATGAAGAAAATTTATTTCGTATTGCTGGCGCTGTTTCTGCTGTTTGCGGGCTTTCCTTCTTGGTCTCATGCGGCGAGCCCGAGTTCGCATACGCCGATCCCGAAAGGGGGGGCCAATACGACGGCTTACGCTTATTACGAATACTTGCCGGAAGGCTACGACGACGATCCGAACGTGTCATGGCCGGTCGTGATCTTCCTGCACGGGATCAACCAGAAAGACGATGGAACCGGATTAGCGAAGCAGCTAGGAGACGGTCTACCGAAGTACATCAACGATGGCGAGGACTATCCGTTCGTCGTCATCTCCCCGCAGATCACCGGAACCGATAATTATTTCAATCCGACGAAAGTGGACACCGTGGTCGAATTCGTCAAGAGCCATTACCAGGTGGACCCGGATAGGATGTACTTGACCGGACTGAGCATGGGCGGCGGCGGCGTATGGCGGTATGCGGCGGCGTACCCCCAGAAGCTCGCGGGCATCGTCCCCATCGCGGGCAACGAGACGACACCGAGCGGCAATATGAGCGGAGTGCCTACTTGGGCGTTCCACAATTGGGGAGACAGATCGATCAACGCCACCCGTTCGATCAATTGGGTTAATGATGTTGCAGGCGACATATTGGGAACATCGCCGACCAACCTGCTGGCGTCGCATCCGAAAATCAACGACCCCGGCTACGTTCCCCCGGGCAATTGGAATGACACCGACCTCACCCGAACGGCCAGGTTCGATGCGGCGAACGGCTGGGCGTGGAGCGACGGCGTCGTTCATCCGGGCAGCAAACATCCTTCGATTACGTTATATGACAGCACTACTCATGGAGGCTGGTACGAGGCTTATCACAATCCGGATCTTTGGAACTGGCTGCTCTCCCAGACGTTGAACGGTCCCATCGACATTACGGCACCGAGCGCGCCGGCCGGGTTGACGGCGACGGCGGCCTCAAGCAGCCGGATCGATCTGAGCTGGACGGCGTCGACCGATAACGTCGGGGTAACCGGCTACCGCGTATACGACGGCTCCGGCACCCAGCTCGGAACGACGACGACCGCCTCCTTCAGCCATACCGGTCTTAGCGAGTCGACTGCTTATACCTACACCGTGAAAGCCTACGATGCAGCAAACAATCTTTCCGCGGCAAGCGCCCAAGCGAGCGCAACGACGTTAACCAGCGTGGCTCCGCCGCTGTTCGTCGACGATTTCGAGAGCGGAGCGGGGCAGTGGACGTCCGTTGCGGGAACGGCCGCGGATTGGTCGGTCGTTGCCGAAGGAACGGGTCACGTCTATTCCCAGTCGAGCGCATCGGGACAGCATATCGTAACGGCCGGAGATGCTGCTTGGACGGATTACGCGGTATCCGCAGACGTGAAGAGAACCGCGGGCAATGAAGCCGCGATCCTGGGCAGAGTGGCGGCGAACAATAAATTTTACCAGCTTCACGTCGACGGAACCTCCTGGTCGGTGTTCAAGAACGATCAGAATACATGGACGGAGCTTGCAAGGGGAACGTATGCGACGAACGCTTCCGATTACAACAACTTGAAGATGAAGTTTGTCGGGAACCAGATTCAGGTGTATATCGACGGACAGCATCAGGGCACGGCAACGGATACGTCTGCAACGCCGGCGTTCGCCGCCGGCAAGATCGGGCTGCGCACCTACTTGGGCAGCGCCCGATACGACAACGTGCTCGTGGAGACCATCGATACGCAGGCGCCGACGGCGCCGGCCAATCTGTCGGCGACGGCCGTCTCCAGCAGCGGGATCGATTTGACTTGGACGGCGTCGACAGACAACGTCGGCGTGACGGCATACAAAGTGTTCCGCGATAACGCGCAGATCGGTACGACGGCCGCCACATCGTACAGCGATACCGGCTTGAGCTCTTCGACTACGTACGCGTACAAGGTTCAAGCCTACGATGCGGCCGGCAACTTATCGGCCGACAGCAATTCGGCCAGCGCGACGACGTCCATGGCCCCGATCTCCTGCGACATCACGATTCCGAACAATTCGACGGTCGAATACGACGCCGATACGTTGAGCGCCCAGCCCGGCGATACGGTCTGCATCGCGGCCGGGCAACGAGGCAAGCTGAAATTCGTCGACTTCCAGGGTACGGCGGCACAGCCGATTACGTTTATCAATTACGGCGGACTGGTGGATATTAGCCATAGCAGCCATGCTTTTATTTTCTCGAATTCCAAGTACTTCAGAGTGACGGGCACCGGAGACCCTTCGTATGCTTACGGGATCAAAGTGAATTCGCACACGAATGGCGGATCCGCGGTCGTCATCAACAGCTTCAGCACGAATTATGAAATCGACCATATCGAGGCGTCTGCCAACAATGGCGGATTCGCGGGTTTTCTCTTGAAGACCGAGACGTCTTGCGACGTCGCGACGCAGCAAGGCCACTTCACCCAGTACGATACGAGAGTCCATCATAATTACATTCACGATGTAGGCGGGGAGGGGATCTATGCGGGGATGTCTTACTACTTGGGGGACACCCGCTTCAACTGCGATGGCATTGCGGGCAATGACACGATTTATCCGCATACCTTGGAAGGCGTGCGCATCTACGATAACGTGGTCACGGACTCGGGCAGGGAAGGGATTCAGATCGGCAGCGCGACGGACGACGTCGAAGTCTACGGCAACCAAGTGTTGAGGTACGGTTTGGCCAATGTGACGTACCAAGATAAAGCGTTCGAAATCAATCCGGGCACGAGAGGGAAATTCTACAACAACTTCGTGAAGCAAGGAACCGGCATCGGCATTCATAACCAAGGTTTGCCGGGAACGGAAATATTCAATAACATTGTCGTCGACGCGGGCGGAGACGGCATATACAGTCAAGACCAGTTGAGAGCCAACGATCCCAATAATACGACCGACGGGATGCATTTCTGGAATAATACCATCATCAATTCGGGCGGGAACGGCTTGCAAGTCCGGAATCAACTGGCCGGACCCGGCAGCGTGTACAACAATCTGATCGTCGATACGAATCTCGGCGGCAGCTCCTACATTTTATACGTTGGCACGGGAACGTGGACTTCGGATGACAATCTGACTTACGCCTCTATCGGCACTCCGCTGTTCGTTGATGCGGCCGGCGGCAATTATCGGCTGCAGTCCGGCTCGCCTGCCGTCGATCAAGGTACGAACCTGTCAAGTCAGGGCGTCGTGTTCGACTTCGACGATGAGGCTCGTCCGCAAGGACTCGGATTCGACGTAGGCGCTTTTGAATCTCATTAACGATAGAAGGGAGAAGCGATGAAATGAAGAAACATAAAGCATGGAACAGAGTTCTCATCTATAGTCTTGTTTTATGGTTTGTTGCAGGCGTTATCGGAATGCCGGGAACGCTGGCCAATGCCGAGCCCGATCCGGTTAATATCGTCTGCGACGCAAGCATTCCCTCCAATACGCAGAGACTCTGGAACGGCGAAGAAATGGGCGTTCAGCCGGGAGATACCGTATGTATTGAAGCCGGCGTTCGTCCCGAAATCCTGCACCTGACCAAGTTTCAAGGTACGGAAGAGGCTCCGATTACTTTTATCAATCACGGCGGAATCGTAGAGATCAAGACCGATCCGGGCAACGCCGCTTACAACGGCCTGTATGCCATGAAATTTACGATTTCCTCTCACTTCGTTCTGAAGGGTACGGGAGATCCCAACGCGAAGTACGGATTCCGGTTAAGCACGGGAGGCAACAGCGGCGCTTCCGCGCTCATGGCGACTTCTGGCAGTACGGATTTCACCATCTCGAATGTGGAAGTGTTCGGGGCCGGCTTCGCGGGTTTGATGCTGAAGACGGACCCTAGCTGCAGCGCGCCGAATACGACGCAGCGCCCGACGGCGGTCATTCAACCCGGCTTTGTTCAGAGGAACACGGTCATTCACGACAATTACATCCATAACACCGGCGGCGAAGGCATGTATATCGGTCATTACGCCTATGCGTCGGGATACGCGACAAGCTGCGGCAAGCTTTGGCCGCATGCGTTGGAAGGGCTTGAAGTGTACGATAACGTGATCAAGGATACGAAGCTGGACGGCTTGCAAATCTCCGCGGCTACGCAAGGAGTGAAGGTATACGGCAACGAGATCGAGAATTACGGCCTGGCGCGTCAGCAGTTCCATATGAATGGGCTGGAGATCAATCCGGGAACGGCGGGAGACTTCTACGACAACGCGATCGTGAACGGAACGGGAGCGGGCGTTCATTACAAAGGACGCGGAGATGCGCGCATCTTCAACAACGTAATCGTTCGTTCAGAGGATGCCGGCATCATCAGCTTGTCGGAGACCGGCTTCACGAACCCGGACGATCCGGCGTTCGACGGCAGTCCGATTCATATCATGCATAACACCATCGTGAATTCCGGCTTGACCGGCATCTATTTCTGGAACCAAGGAAATAAGAATGCCGGCAATACGGCTTACAACAACCTGATCGTCCGGGAGAGCGCAGCCGGGGCATCGGGCGATGCGTACATCCGGCTGAGGTACGCCGATACCGATTTGACCTATAGCAATAACTACATGACGAACGATTTGGCAGCGGTTCGGTTCGTCGATGCGCAGGGCGGGAATTACGGTCTGCAGAAAGGTTCCCCGGCGATCGACTACGGCTTGGACCTGTCCGGCCAGCCATGGGGAGATAAGGTCATGAAGGACTACTATGGCGTAAAGAGACCCTCGGGCGCAGGGTATGATGCCGGAGCTTTGGAGAGGACTCATGTGGCATTTATGACCAGAACGGTAGAATATCAAGGCGTTGAACGGAAGTATGCCGTCTATGTGCCTGAAGATTACGATCCCAACGTATCGTGGCCGATGATCGTGTTCCATCATGGAGCCGGGGAAGTCGGGACGGACGGGGTCAAGCAAACGGAGGCGGGGATCGGGCCGGCCATCGGCAATACCCCCGAGCTTCAGAAGGCGATTATTTATATGCCGCAGCGGGCGGGGACCTCTTCGGCGGAAGCTAAATTTTGGACCGAACAGGCCCAGTTAGTGGCCGAGGAGTTCAACGTCGACCCGGAACGTTGGTATATGACGGGGTTGTCGGCAGGAGGCTACATTACGTGGAACTGGGGAGGCGCATTCGCCGGGCAGTATGCCGCCTTGATGCCGATCGCCGGCGGGCTGAGCGATACGAGCGCGGGCAAGCTGAACAAGCTTGCGCAAATTCCGATTCGCGCCTTGCATGGGGGCGACGACAATGTCATCGCTCTTTCATGGGGCAGCCAAGCCGCGGTGAATGCGGTCAATGGTGCCGGCGGGAACGCGCAGTTGACCGTCATCCCGGGAGTAGGGCATAGCCAGTGGGATACGAAGTTCTATTCGGTCAGGGAGTGCATGGCCTGGCTGCTTTCGCAGCGGAACGCCGGCGTCGTTACATTAGAGGCTTCGGCGGAGACGGGAAGTCCGGGAATCGGAGAGGAGATCGATGTTACGCTTCGATTCTCCAAGCCGGATTATCCGTCGACGGATTATTACTTCCAAGGCAAGAAAACAGTAACGATTACGGGATATGCGCCGCATGGAAACGGCACGGCGGGCAAATTCGCCGGAGAACAGCTAAAGGGAGCGGCTACGACGGTGGAGATTGACTTCGGTCCGGATGGCCGGGCAATCGTTCCCCTCAAGCTGGTGAATTCGGTTCCCCAGCCGCTTGCGTTTGAGATAGAAGGCCTCGGTCTTGTTAGCAATACGCTTGAGGTCGAGCCGATCGCGGGCGGCGGCCATGCCGCTTCGCAGAACTAAACGAAGATGTCCTAATGCCGGTGCTCCTATTGAGGGGCGCCGGCATTTTACGTGGCGATAATTCGATAATATACCTATCTATTTCGATATATCCCCTCATTCGGATTTGCGTGCGGTTCCTATAAAATGATCGATGATAAGGGATACAGGAGGTGCCGTATGGGTTATTTTCGAGTCGGACAACAGAACGGCCGGTATTTATTTTTCGACGGGCAGGATCGTCCGTTCTATTCGATTGGCGTTAATTGCGCGTGGAATCCAATCTCCGACCCATCGGGCGAGCGGACCGTAGATCTGGTACAGAAGTACGGCGGCACTGGCCGCTGGCATGCAGAGTGGGCGGAGGAGAAGCTGCGGCAGACTGCCGAATGGGGGTTTAATACGCTGGGAGCTTGGCATGAAAAGCATTATTGGGGCAACGGAGTCCCGAAGACCGTGGAAATTCGCTGCTCCCGTTACGCCAAGAAGGTGAACAACGAGTGGGGCATCGGCTTCCCGGACGTATTCGACCCCAGCTTCGCGGCTTCCGCGCATAAAGCGATGCTGGAATGCTTCTACGAGAAGGGAGAAGATTTACTGAAGGACGAGGGCTTGATCGGCTACTATACCGACAATGAACTGCATTGGTGGGGAACGGGCGGCAAATGGGGCAGCAACGATCCGGGCGAGGGCTATAATGACACGCATCTCGTGGACGATTATATCGATCTGCCGGCGGATGCCTCCGGGAAGAAGGCATGGGTTGCATTCGTCCGACAGCGGTATGATTCCATAGAAGAATTAAACCGCACGTGGGACGCGGAGTATCAGGACTTCGACGATCTGCTCTATATCGGGGTATACCGCGCGAAGCAAGACGTGATGGATGAGTTGAAGCAACTCTTCTTGCGCGACATTGCACAGGCGTATTTCCATACGACGACTTCGATTTTGCGGCTGTACGACCCCAATCATCTTCACTTGGGCTGCCGCATGGTAGGCACCGGAACGCCGAAAATCGTCATGCAGGTCATGAAGCAGTACGTCGATGTCATTTCGCTCAATTTTTACAGCTTCGATCTTCCTCGGAAATGGATGACGGACGTACATGAGCTGACGAACAAGCCGCTCATGGTAACCGAGTTCAGCTTCTGCGCCGGAAGAAGCGCAGGCTTCCTGTACAATACGAACGGAGCGAGAAAGGTCATCGTTAAGGATCAGAAGCGCAGGGGGGAAGCGTACAAGGATTTTGTCGAGCTGGCCGCCTCGCTGCCGTATCTGGTGGGAACGCATTGGTTCGCCCTTTACGATTATTCGAACCGGAACGGACTTATCGGCAACTACGGTTTAATCAATGCGAATGATGAGACGTACGAGGAATTCGCCGCGGAGGTTGCTGTTATTAACAGACGGCTTCTGGAACGATTATGCGACAGCTGTAACGGGATCCAACAGCTTCAGGGGAGGGAATAGCATGCCTGAACTCTTAAAGCCCCAAGATACGGCGCAACGGCTTATCCCTTTATTATGGTTCGAGTTTGAATTATCGCGGATGGCGGCAGGGTGGGTGCCTGCGGTTAAACGTTACGAACATAAGCTAAAGCTCGGCAGGTTCCATTATATGCACAACAGGAACGTTCGTTGGCTGCATGAACGGATTAAGGAGCTGCCGGGGGCGTTCCATGATAAGAACGGAACGCCTCCCGTCATTCGGGAAGCGTTCGAGCGATTGTCGACGGCGGAGAATGAAGCGGATTTCCTGCACGCTTACTTATTTGCGGTCGATCAGGCCGGCGTTGAATACAGACGTCTATACGATGCGGTTGACCCTCTGCTGGATATGCCTACGGCGGATCAACTCGATTTGGTCATGGGCGCGCTCCCGGCTATCCGCAATTGGCTAACTGCCGAGCTTCGTTCTGCCGCCCAGAGCCCTAACCCACAATGGCAAGCGTATACGGCCGCCGTATGGGTTTGCATGATGAACGAACTGGGAATTGAGAATCGGATGGCTTCCGGCAAAGCGCGTTGGCCCAAACCTCCCGTATCGAAGCCGTCCGGCCCCGTGCCGATGGAATCGGCATGGGACGAGGAGGAGTTTCCGTTGTACGTGAAACCGGATAAGCCGCAGAAGGCTTACGACGATCCCTCCATGTCGCCGCTTTACGATAGCGTCAAGCAGATGCATTTTATTAATGCGACGGAGATCAGCGCTGCGGAGATGCTCTGTTATGTCTATTACGGGGTGCAGAAGATGCCGCTGGCGTTCTATTACGATTTGGCCCGTCACAATTGGGATGAGTTCAGGCACAGCGAGATGGGCGTCCGCAGGCTGCGGCAGCTGGGCTACAGCACGAAGGACTTTCTTTTCACCAAAGGCTCTCCGGGCGAGAAGGTCGCGAAGGAATGGTTTCCGGAGATGTACGCCGGTTTAACGATGGTTGCCGAGCCTTGTTCCTTCATCAAAAAGAAGAAAAGCACGGAGGCGTTCCGTCAGTTCGGCGACGAGCTCTCCGCGGTACAATGCGAGTTCGATATGGCCGACGAGCGGATGCACGTCGATTTCGGGAAGAAATGGGGGCCGGAGTTGTTCCGCCAGATTAACGACATGATTACGGCGGAGGAAATGTCCGAACGGGCGCGGAGACGCAGATTGGAGCAGCTGGAAGCGGGGGATGAGGAAGAAATCCGGCGGCTCGTCAAGAACTTCCCGGCCTTCTGCGGATTCTCTACGACGGAACTGAATTATGATTCGTATTGAGAGCCAGGGAGAGGTGCCTGCATCCATGTCCATGAAACTTGAGGTCTACCGCCATCGCGCGCCGCTCAAGATTACGTATGAAAGCATCGGCAAAGGCTCGATCACGATCGGTTTTATCGGGGGTTCGATTACGGATGCTCGCAAATTCCACGGGAATTGGCCGGAAACGGTCATTCATTGGATGGCGGAACGTTATGAAGGACTGCGGATCCAGGTCGAGAATGCCGCGATCAGCGCAACCGGAAGCGACTTGGCCGTCTTTCGGGCGGAACGCGATCTCATCGCGAAGGGCTGCGATCTCGTATTCGTCGAATTTGCCGTGAACGACGACCATGAACCGAAGTCGAAGCGGATGAGAACCCGGGAAGGACTGATCCGAAAACTGCTGGAGGATAGGAAAAGAGAGATCGTGCTGGTCTATATGTATAACCAGAATATGTACGAGGATATGACGGCCGGACGCCTCCCGCCATCGATCGAGGAATTCGAACAGCTGGCGGAACATTACGGCATCGGCTCGGCGTGGGCGGGCTTGCATGCCTTGGAAGAGGTGAAGCGCGGTCGTATGCGCTTTGAAGAATGGCTTCCCGACGGGCTTCATCCCGAGGGAAGGGGAAGCTTCAGTTACGGGAGCTGCGTAACGGAGTTTCTCGCGCGGGAGGAGGAGCGTTACTCTATCGCAACCGGGCCGGATTCGGCCCGGAAAGAGCTTCCCGCTCCGATCGCTGCCGATCATTGGGGGGAGGCGCGCGTCCAATCTCTCGATACCCTCGTTCGCAAGGGGATTTGGTCGCTGAGAAGATGGCCCTACCTGCCAGGGATGGAGCAAGTATTGTATACCTCATCCATCGGGTCCAAGTTGGCACTCACTTTCCACGGCTCGGCGCTTTATTTCGGGTTCGATTTCGGCAAACAGTCCGCGGAATTTCGTTATCGCATCGACGACGGGGAATGGCTGAAGTCGAACCGCGAGCGACCGGGTTGGTGCGGCGATAGAGGATGGTTTGTTCTGAATACGATAGCGGAAGGACTGGAGCCTAAAGAACATCGATGCGAGGTGGAGGTCATTCACGGGAACCGCGCGGACTGCGAAGGAACCCAATTTTGCCTGGCATTGGTCGGGGTGCTCCCTTGAGATAAAGAGAGATATATCTCTATGCATCTTTATATATCGCCTCATTGTTCGCCTTACATCCCCCGTCTACAATAAAGGTAAGAATTCATAGAGTTCGCGTTCAAAAAGTTCGGTTATCAGCACCGAGAAGGTTGAAAGAAGCTAGGGAATGAGGATCGGAGCGTAGGCAAACCTACGTGAGAACCGGAAGTCCCGGCTGAATTCAAGATTCGATGCCGAATAGGCTTCCTGATTCACTTCGTGATCATAATCGGACTTTTTGAACAACCTCATAAAGGCAAAGGGGTATGTTATGCAAGAATCTTTTATCCGCTTTATGTTCCGTTACAAAGCTCTATATCTCATGCTCGTTCCGGGGCTGCTCTACTTTATCGTATTCAAATACGTTTCGATACTAGGAAGTGTAATCGCTTTCCAAGATTACAACATCTTTAAGGGATTCCTGCGTAGCGACTGGGTCGGATTGAAATGGTTCGAGCAATTTTTCAATTATCCCCAATTCACCCGTCTATTGTGGAACACCTTGATCATCAGCTTCTACCAGATCATCTTCGTATTCCCGGCGCCTATTATACTGGCGCTCCTGTTGAATGAATTAAGAAATTTGGCATTTAAGCGAACCGTACAAACCGTCCTATACATGCCGCATTTCTTGTCATGGGTCGTCATCGGCGGTTTGGGATATATGCTGATGTCACCGCAGATCGGATTGATTAACCAGCTTATCGTGGCCTTGGGCGCCGAACCGATTCATTTCCTGCAAGAACCCGGATTCTTCCGCTCTATCATCATATCCTCTAGTATCTGGAAGGACATGGGGTGGAACGCGGTTATCTTCCTCGCCGCTTTATCCGGAATAAGCCCTTCGCTTTACGAGGCGGCCAAGATCGATGGAGCGGGACGATGGAAACAATTTATCCATATTACTTTTCCCGGGATTCTGCCGACGGTCATGCTTCTATTGCTTCTGAAAATCGGACATGTGCTAGATCTCGGTTTTGAACAGATTTACGTATTTCTTAACCCGATTACTTATCAGACGGGGGATGTTCTCGATACGTACACGTACCGGGAAGGAATCGTGCAAGGACAATACAGTTTAACTACGGCGATCGGATTGTTCAAATCCGTCGCAGGCTTTATGCTGCTCATCCTGGCGAATCGTACCAGCAAAGCCGCAACCGGGGAAAGCATCTTCTAGAGGGAGGCGGGAACGGAATGAAAATAAAAAGACATCCGGGCGAAATCGTTTTTGATACATGCAACGCGTTCGTTCTCGTTCTTGCCAGCGTCTTGATCTTGATTCCGCTCGTGCACGTCGTCGCCAGCTCGTTCAGCTCGACCGGCGCTCTGATCCAAGCCGAAGTCGGTCTATGGCCGGTCGGATTTCATTGGGATAACTATAAAGCCGTATTCAACAACGATATGGTATGGAACTCGTTCCGCAACACGATCATCGTCGTTGTCGTCGGTACGTTGATGAATATGGCGCTGACGGTGACGACGGCTTATCCTCTCTCGAAGCCGTATTTGCGAGGACGGAAGATCGTTCTGCTGTTTATCGTCTTCACCTTGATATTTTATGCGCCGATCATCCCGACCTACCTGGTCGTAAAGTCGTTAGGCATGCTGAACACGTTATGGGCATTAATGATTCCGCTCGCTATTAACGCCTTTAATCTATTAATCTGTCTGACCTTCTTCCGCTCGCTTCCCGAGGAGCTGTTCGAGGCGGCCAGGGTCGACGGCGTTTCCGAATTCGGCATGGTATGGAAGATCGCGGTTCCTCTATCCAAGCCGATCATGTATACGCTCATGCTGTTCTACTCCGTTCAGCATTGGAACAACTATTACAGCGCGTTATTGTTTATTACGAAGCAGGATTTGCGGCCGCTGCAGCTGTATTTGTACACGATCGTCGCTCAGAACAACGTCAGCGAGATGCTGGCGCAAGCGACGGAAGCCTCCACCGGGATGTCGCCGCAAGGGCTGCAAATGGCCACCGTTATGGTAGCCACCCTTCCCGTGCTGTTGATTTATCCGTTTATCCAGAAGCACTTCGTAAAAGGCGCTCTAATCGGTTCCGTTAAAGAGTAGCGAGCTGCGGTGAACGATGGTATCATGCCATTTCACATAACCAATTCATAGGGGGAAACAGGAATGAAAAGAATAAAATGGCTTGTCATGCTTTGCGTCCTATGTGTGTTAAGTATGATTGCGGCAGCATGCAGTTCCGGCAACGAGAAAGCGAACAATACCGGCGAGCCTTCGGCAAGCGTAAGCACGGCCACGGCCCAAGCGTCGCCTAGCGCTTCGGCACCGGTCAAAGAAGAACCGGCCGTTATCAAGATTTTCATGTCGGATATGAACGACAAGGTGCCGGACAAGGACGATCCGTATTTGAAGTATATCGAGGAGAAAACAAACACCGACTTGCAGATCGAGTTCCTGCCTCATGCCAAATACGATGAAACGCTGAAATTGAAATTCGCGTCCGGAGACTTCCCCGACCTCTACCAGAACTGGTCCGGACCGGAGCCCGAGCTGATCGAAGGCGGCAAAGTCATTGCCCTTAACGATTTGATCGAGCAAAACGGAGCTAATTTGAAGAAGTTCATCCCGCAAGCGACATGGGACGCCGTGACGGTACAAGGGAAAATTTACTCGATCCCGCAGCCGACCGAGACCGCTGAAGGCCAGATCCTGTTCATTCGCCAGGATTGGCTCGATAAACTGAATCTGAAGGCTCCGACAACGTCCGATGAATTGCTGAACGTGATGAAAGCCTTCCGCGACGGCGACCCAAACGGAAACAAAAAGAAAGACGAAATTCCGTTCACGATGCGGGAAAACATCACCTGGGGCGAACCGATTTTCGGCATGTGGGGCGTAGGCTCCTTCTATTCCGAAACGTTGTACAACAACGAAGTGATTCTCGGTACCGTTCATCCGAATATTCTTAACGGGCTGGATTTCCTTCAAACGATGTATAAAGAGAAGCTGCTGGATTCCGAATTCCTGACCAATAACCGGTCCGTATGGGAGCAGAAAATCAAATCCGGGCTGGTCGGCATTTGGGCTCACGCTCCGAACCTCGCCTGGCAGTGGCAGCAGGATCTCGAAGCGAATATCCCGGACCAGAAGCCGAACGTATTGGCCATCCCGACGCCTCGGGGAACGGGGAACGAGGGTCCGGTAGGTACGCGTTGGAGCCCGGTCGGCAAGACGTTCACCGTAACGAGCGAAGCCGAGCATCCGGAAGCGATCGTCCGTCTGTTCGACTGGCTGATGAGCGAGGAAGGCCAGACGTTCACGGAAATCGGCATCGAAGGGCAGACCTATAAAGTCGAATCGGGGAAAAAGACGTATGACAACGCCCATGACGAAGAACTGAAATGGCTGCGCAATCTGTTCAGAGTGCATGGATTCAACGAGGAATTGTCCAATGCGCGCCTCAACGACGAGCAAGCCAGCTTGAAAATCAACACGGCATTCCAAATCGCGAACGAGCAAGGATTTAAAGTGGAAACGATAGGCATGCCGCCGATCGAAACCGATTATAACATGGTGTCGATGTTCAACGAGAACGCGGCGAAGCTCATCCTCGGCCAAGCCAAAGCGGATGATTACCGTTCGTTCATCGAATCTTGGAAAGCTCAAGGCGGGGCGGATCTCATCCGCGCTCGTACGGAGTGGTACAATAAGAATAGAAAGTAACAAATTCGGGAAAGAGCATGAATTTCATTCATGCTCTTTCCTGCCATTCGGATACGGAATAAAATGGGAACCAGGGAGAGGTGACGTCCAGGATGATGAACCGCGTAAGAAAGTCGCTGAAGGTGAAATTGATGCTGAGCTTCACCGTCGTCATCTTCGTGATCGTCGCTTCCATCGCATGGTTCTCCTATCAAGAAATATCCAAATCGGTAAAAGGCGATATCGTGAAATTCAGCTCGCAAATTCTAAAGCAAGCGAATCTGAATTTGGAAAGGTATTATCAAGAATACGAGCAGGGCTTTCTGCAGCTTGGGACCAGCCGCGAATTCGAAGAATGGCTAAAGCTGGAGCCGGAAGACAAGTTCGGATTCTATCAATATTATTACGGTCGTTCCGACGGGAGCGGCATGCAGCGGAATTACATCCTGCCCCTCGTATTCCGCCATCCCGAGATCATGTCGATCACGCTGAAGTCGAATCGGGGCAACGAATTTCATTATACTTCCAGATACGCTTTGTTGAATGAATACTCTCTCGATCTTGAGCCTTGGATTAAAGATTCCGACAAGACGGACAAGGTGTTGATGCGAGTCGTCAATAACCCCTATTACTTAAATGAAAAGCAAGAGAGGCAAGCCTATCTGGTGATGAGCATGGTCAAACGGTTCGGAAAGTTCGAAGACGCGGGATACTTGAAAATGGACGTTTCGTTGAAACCGGTTCAAGCGATATTGCAAGAGATAGAGCTGGGAAGAAATTCCGTAGGGATGATTGCGGATAAGGACGGCAAGATCATCGTGCATGCGGATGAGGATAAAATAACGCAACCCCTCTCGGCCGATTGGAAAGAACGGATGTACGGCAAGAGCAGAGGTTCTTTTTTCGTTAAGGAAACCGATGAAATGGTCGTGTTCGAAACGTTGCCGTATACGCAATGGAAATCGATCGTCGTCGTGTACTATCCGACCGTTGCGGGAAGCGTGGAGCGCGTGAAGACGGTTACCGCCGTCATTGCCGCCGCGGGATTGCTTCTGGCCGTATTGCTCGTATTCGCGGTGATGAGTCCGATTACGAAGCGAATTACGAATCTACGCCGAATGATGAAACGAACGCAGATGGGCGACTTTAGCAAACGTCTGCCGATCGACGGGAAAGATGAACTCACGGACCTCAGTCAATCCTTTAACCAAATGCTAGAGAATCTTGACGATAAAGTCCAACAGCTGGCGGAATCGAAAATGAGACAGCAAAAAGCGGTGCTATCGGCGCTGCAGTCGCAGATCAACTCCCATTTTTTATACAACGCGCTGGAATCCATCCATTCTATGGCGATTTTGTCGGATCACGGGGAGATTGAACAAACGACGATCAATCTGTCCAATATGCTGAGATACACCTCCAGCTATCGCGATACGATCGTTACCGTGCAGGAAGAAATCAGCCATATGCTGGACTATTTGAAAATTTGCCAAATCAGGTACAGCGATGCGTTAACTTACGAGATTCATATGGATAAGACTTGCGAGAATAGGTTATGTCTTAAAGCGGTCTTGCAGCCGATGGTGGAGAACGCGATCAAGCATGGCATCGAAACCGCAGGAGAAGCCATTCACATAACGGTTGATGTATCGCTCCGCGAGGAACAGGTCTATATCCGGATACAGGACGACGGACAGGGCTTTAAGCCGGATATCCTGCACCGATTGCAGCTTCAACTGAGCTCGGAGGACGAGATCGATAAGTATGACGAGATTACGCAGGTAGGCATATTAAACGTAAACTATCGGCTCAAAGTCTATTATTCGCAGCGCTCTGCCGGAATCTCCGTGTGCAATTCGGAGCAGGGAGGCGCCGTCGTCACGGTGACGTTCCCGGCATTAAATCGTTATACAGGGGATGGAGGATCATCATGAACCGTATCTTGATCGTAGACGACGAGCGACTTATTCGTGCCGGCCTGAGCAAAGTCATCGAAGGCATATCCGATATTCATCTCGTATCCGGCAGCGCGTCCAATGGCGAAGAAGCATTGCAATGGCTCGAAAATCATTATGCGGATATGTGCATCACCGATGTGCGAATGCCGAAGATAGACGGGCTGGAATTAATCCGTCATATTAATGACAAGTATCCTTGGATGTCCTGTATTGTCGTATCCAGCTTCGACGATTTCGGCTATGTCCAACAAAGCTTGAAATTGGGCGCGTCGGACTATGTATTGAAGCCGGTCGATCGGTTGACGCTCCATGATTCCATTCTCCGCACGTACGAGAAAATCAACGAATCGCGTTTCGATTACGCTTCGCGTCTCATGCTGAAAAGGCTGCCTCATCACAAGGATATGCTGGAGCGTTGGGTGGAGCAAATCCGAACGGTTCAATATACCGCGTTGCCGCTGATGGTCGTGGATACGCTGGAAATGCTCGAAAGCTGGATCGGCGATCGATTTTATTATTTGAGCATGCTTGCCATGGCATGGCTCGGTCTCGTGAACGAGGAGTTAAGCATAGAGAAGATGGAGATTCAGTTAGAGGAAGGCAAAGATCTGGGACTGGGCGAAAAAACGATTCCGATAGAAAAGCTTCGAAGCTATTTTCGGCTGTGCGCGGTACGCCGGTTGGAGGAAGGAGCTACCCGGCTGTTCGAATCGAGCATGGAAGCGAACGACCAACCGACGCGTAAAGCGATTGAAGATGTAAAGCAATATATCGGTCAGCACTACTTCGAGAAAATTACGCTTCAGGAGCTTGCCGACGTTGCGATGGTCAGCAGAAATTACGTCGCCATCTTGTTTAAGAAGGCAACGGGAAATACGATCTGGAACTACCTTGTATCCATACGCATGTCCAAAGCGAGAGATCTCTTGTTGAATACTCCAAAAAAGGTATACGAAATCGCCGGAGAGGTCGGTTACGACAACAGCGTGCATTTCTCCCAATTGTTTAAGGGACACTTCGGCTTGGCTCCGGCCGAATACAAGAAAAGGATGGAAACCTGACGCCTTCCGAACAGAATATCCTATCGACGAAACTACATATGCGAGCTTTTTTGATTCCAAAAAGCCACGTTCCATTGGACATGTTACGCATTCCCTGGGATTCGCTGCCGCCCTTTGAACGCCTCCTCCCGACAACCTGCAAAAGTGCAGTTTGTTCGGGGTAATCTTGTCAAAACGACTCAACAACCTGCATCCACTACAGTTTGTGGAATGGAATCGGCCCCTTTTACGCGAAAAACGGAAAACAACCTGCATATTTGCAGGTTGTCCATGCTATTTCTGAAGAACTAACCAAACAACCTGCAGATTTGCAGGTTGTCCACGAATATTTGAATATACGAGCCAAACAACCTGCATATTTCAGACTGTTGAGAAACCCCTCTTTGCAAAAACAGACCAAAGTTGAGGTGTTCTCAGCTATAAAAAATGGCTCTCAGATCATTTCTAAGCGATTTTTCTTGTCAAAGTTGAGAACACCCACATCAAAAATGAAATGACGAAAAGCCCGCTGGACTTTCTCAACAACCTGTATATTTGCAGGTTGTTTGGCTGTTGGAGCGAAACGGCTAAGCGAAAATGGCGGATCGGCAAAAATGCTATTCGGCTGCTCTATTCGGTTTGCTCTCTTGCCGAGTCCTATGTTAGAATGGGCGTACTTTCATCGAACGGAGGGTTACGTGTGATCGATTTTATCCGAGTTAGATCTTTGCGCGGCTAATTGAATAGCGCCAAGGCTCTGCCTGCGTGCAGAGGACTCAGGATAAGTCTGTATCGCGTGACTTATATATTCGGAAGCGCATAAGTATACTCGCCGACCCGGCGGGTATCTTTTCGTCAATCCGAAGTCCTCTTCCCGTACGCGGAACGCACTGGCCATCGTAGCCGTGCGTTTTTTTGCGCCCATAACCCGTTATACGAAGAGGAGGAATCCCCCTATGGAACAACCGAACAACAAAGCCGTCATCGTCGGCGTTAACCTGAACGATCGCCCCGACTTCGCCTACTCGATGGAGGAGCTCGGCAATCTCGCCGAGGCTTGCGACATCGAAGTGGTCGGGCAACTGACGCAGAACGCGTCCAAAATCAACGGCTCGCATTACCTCGGCACCGGCAAGATCGACGAGCTGTCCGCGCTGGCGGAGCAAGTCGACGCGTCGACCGTTATTTTCAACGACGAGCTGTCCCCATCGCAAATCCGCAACCTGGAGAGCTCGTTGCAGAAGCGCGTCATCGACCGCACCATTCTCATTCTCGATATTTTCGCGGAGCGGGCCCGTACCCGGGAAGCGCAGCTTCAAGTCGAAGTCGCGAAGCTGCAGTACATGCTGCCGAGGCTCGTCGGCCTGCGCGAATCGCTCGGCCGCCAAGGCGGCGGTTCGGGCCTGAAGAACAAAGGCGCCGGAGAGACGAAGCTCGAACTCGACCGCCGCCGCATCGAGGAACGCATTACCGCGTTGCAGACCGAGCTCGAGAAGCTCGTCGCCCAGCGGCAGGTGCAGCGCAAGCAACGCCGTAAGACGGGCGTCCCCGTCGTCTGTCTCGTCGGCTATACGAACGCGGGCAAATCCAGCGTCATGAACGCGGTGCTGAACCGCTACATGCCGGACACGAGCAAACAGGTGCTGGCCAAGGATATGCTGTTCGCCACGCTGGAGACGTCCGTTCGCGGCATCGAGCTGCCGGACAATAAATCGTTCCTGCTCACCGACACGGTCGGATTCGTCAGCCAACTTCCGCATTACCTGGTCAAGGCGTTCCGGTCGACGTTGGAGGAAGTCGCCGAGGCGGATCTGCTCGTCCAAGTCGTCGACTATGCCAATCCGGAATTCGAACGGCACATCGAGGTGACGAATTCGACGTTGAAGGAGATCGGCGCGGACGGCGTCCCGATGATCTACGCGTTCAACAAATCGGACCTGACCGACAAGCCGTACCCGCGGGTCGACGATGACAAAGTTTACCTCTCCGTGAAGGCAGAGATCGGCTTGGAAGAGCTGGTAGGTCTCGTGAAGGAGCGGGTGTTCCAAGATTACGTGCAGTGCGAGGTCGTCATTCCGTTCACGGAAGGCCGGTTGGTATCATACTTCAACGTCAACGCGAACGTGCGGGCGACCGAATACGAGGAGAACGGCACCCGGCTGACGATGGAGTGCAAGCAAGCGGACTACGAGAAATACAAGCACTTGTTCGTGGAGCCGGCGGCAACGGAAGCGTTGCCGGAGCTGGAGTTGGAAGTCTAAAGCTGTAGGAAGCAATATTCCAGAACTCCGCTACCCGCTAGAGGATACATCCACAATTGCCGAGCTACAGCGGCGAATAGTATTAAAGCAGTTCCCGTTAATTCCGGGAACTGCTTTTACTTACAAGTAACATTATTCGCTTTTACCGTACTTGGCCAAAACCTCTTGTTTTAATTTGTTAAAGAGGTCGACGTTCTCACCCAAGTACTCACTGTTGATGTCCATCTTATTAATATCGCTTTTTACTTTGTCTGGTTTTTTAAGATCAAACTTACCTTGGAACATACCTGCAGGTGTATAAAGGCCTTTTTTGGATTTTCTTAGAAATAAGATATAATCGCCATCAAGGTTTACCCAATTATAGCCTTCGATTGTACTATAAGTTTCTCCAATTAAATAACCCGGTTCATAGATCTTAATGGTCTTTTCAGAGTAGTCTCCTTTAAGAACTTTTTTAATTTCTAGGGTAGAGATGGATTCTTTATTGTAGACGTTTCCTTCTTCATCTTTGTATTCTTCTAATGTGCGCTCTCCAGTAAATGTTGCTTTGACAATCAGATCCGCCGAAGCCTCGATTTCATCCAAATTTTCATAAATGCGCATCTCGGCTTGGTGAGAGGCAATTTTGTAGGATACCGTTGTTTTTTCGGAAACTGTACTTGTTGCATTTTGGCTACTTGTAGTGTTGCCAGTAGAGGAATTCGTTAGAGACGCCTTATCTGTGCTACTGCATGCTGTAACTACAAAGACCATAGCTCCTAAAAAGGCAAACATCAAAAGTTTTTTCATGCAATCAGTCCTTTCTGTTTTTAATACTTCCACTGAATGTTGGAACTGTCTAAACTGGTTGGGTCGGTATAAGTAAGTTGGCCTTGCTTCATCGCAGAATCGGTAGGTGCAAACTGGTGCGCGAGACTAAGCGCATGTCCAACCTCATGGAGGGTGGTATGATGACGGTTCGAATTCGTAAAGTTATCTCGATCCATTTGACCGTCATTTAATAAAATTTGACACTTGTACCAAACTGACCCGTCTTCGACGTTAATAACCTCTGTGCCATTGGAAAGATAAGCTTTAGTAAAGCCCCAATAGTCTGAGCCGTAGTCCCCGGCAAAAAAGCGAAGATCAGCATCCGCTTGGCTTGTTGTCTTGTAATAAGCTACATCAGAATTGGGGAGTAATGCCCAGTCAGCTCTGGAGTTAGCCGTGTAATAATCATAACCTAATGAGGCGATGGTAGACTGTTCCCAATAGTCGATGTGAGAAATAATAGACGAAGGAAAGCCGCTGGTCCAAAACGCGGCCTCATCTTCTAAATCTGCATAAGAAATTGTCGGTAAAGTAATTGCACTGAGCGCGACGATAGTAGCAATAAAACCGGATTTAGCTTTTCGTTTCATTCCTTCTTCAGCTCCTTTTGAATTTGCCTTAATTGTGATTTAGTGCGTAATGCTTCACTAAGTTCCTCCTTTCAACGTCCACCTTATTGACGTGGAGGGATGCCAAAAGTTTCCTAAAAAAATAAATTTTATGTAAAATTTATAAATGAAACGCAAACGAAATTCCGCGCGAGCGACCGCTTTTGTCGATAAAGCAGGGACGCAGCCCTCCGCGAGGAGGGCGTTTTTGCATTTTCCAGAGGACTTTCGGCGTTTTCCGTCGAACATTAGACGATAACCGAGAAAGGGGTCGTCGAAATGGATATCCGATACTGGTTGTCGCTATTATTGTTTCTCGCGACGGCGCTGACGGGATTCGTCGGTTACCTTTCTTACAAGAAGCGCCATCAGCGCGTGTCGAGAACGATGATTTATCTGATGACGGCGGCGGGCTTATACTCGTTCGGTTACGGGTTCGAAATTATCAGCACGACGCTGCGAGGTACGCAAATATCCCTCCAAATCGAATATTTGGGCATTCCCTTCGTGACGGCGCTCTGGCTACTGCTGGCCATTCAGTTCACCGGGGGCGCGGCGGCAAGGTTGAGGAGGCGTTACGTCGCTCTGCTGTTCGTCATACCGGTCGTTACGTTCATCGCCCATCTCACCAACGATTGGCACCATCTTTTTTACAAGGAATTCGTGCTCGGCGAGAGCGACGGAAGCCCGATCTACACGACGGTCAAAGGACCGCTATACAGGGTGCACGGGTTTTACAATTATTTGATTCTCGTCTTCGGAACGGCGCTGTTCGTCCCGATGTACTTGCGGTCGTTGCCCGTCGTGCGCAAGCAGATCGTAACGTTGATTCTCGGGGCCGCGGCACCGCTCCTCTTCAACCTCGCTTATTTGCTCGATCCGACGATCGATTACACGCCTTTCGGCTTCGCCGTCTCCGGCGTTGCGTACGCTTGGGGCATTTTCCGGTTTAACCTGTTGCGCTTGACGCCTCTCGCGTTCGCCAAAGTGTTCGAAACGATCGGAGACGGCGTTATCCTGCTCGACAACGAGGGGCGCATCGTCAGCTTTAACCGCGCCGCCGCGGATATTTTCCCGGAACTCGCTTCGGCTCCGAGCCCTTCGTTCGGCAAGGACGTGCTGTCGGCATATCCGGAATTGCTGGAGAGAATCTATGCCGGGGACCGGGACGAGCGATTCCCGTTCAGTCTTTCCCGGCCTGCCCGCGAGAGCCATTATAGTTGCGGCCTGACTTTCGTGTACGAGCCCGGGACGACCCCGATCGGCAAAATCCTGATGTTCAACGACATTACGGAACTGAAGATGAACGAGGAACGATTGCGCGAGAACGCCAGGCAGATGGCCCAACTGAACGCGTTCAAGGATAAGCTGTTCACCGTCATGGCCCACGACATCCGCGATCCGATCGCGCTGCTGGTCAGCTTGACCGACCTGCTCGGCGACGAACGGGAGGACCCGGATCTCGCGCACGCGGAAGTGTTCCGGGAAATCCGCAGGCAGGTGGGCGGCACGTTCCATCTCGTCGATAATTTACTGGACTGGTATCGGAGCCAGAAAGGGCAAATCGCTTTTCGTCCGGCGGACTGGAATCTGCAGCAGGTCGTCAGGCAGGCGTTGTCGCTGGCGGGGACGAGGGCCGGCATGAAGCGAATTCGCCTGTCGGAAAACATAGACGATAACGCGACGGTGAACGCGGACAAAGAAATGCTCGATCTGATCTTGCGGAATTTGCTCTCGAACGCGATCAAGCATACCGGCATCGGCGGGACGATCGAGATCGGCGCCGTCCGGGACGGCAACCGCGTTCATATCTCGGTTAAAGACAACGGAAGCGGCATCGACGAAGAGACAGCGCGGGTGCTCCGGCAAGAAGATTTATTTTTCAAAGATCCGGGCGCGCCGAACAAGGAAGACGGCGGGGAGATGAGGTTCGGTCTCGTGCTCACCCGCGAATTCCTGCGCATACACGGCGGCACTCTGCAATTCGATAGCGAGCCCGGGCAAGGAACGATATTCCGGTTCTCGTTGCCGGGAGCGATCGGAAGAGCGGGAACGAACGAAGAAGAAAGCGTGGCGGTGAGAACCTATGAAAGTCATATTGGTTGACGATGAGCCGGTCATGCACCTCATCATGCGGAAGATGCTCGCCAAGCATACCGACGTGGAGGTGGCCGGTGCGTTCGCGGATACGGATACCGCGGCGTCTTTCCTGAACGGCCATGCCGACGTCGAGCTCGCCTTCGTGGACATCTCGATGCCGGGAGGCAACGGGCTCGAATTCGCCGCGAAGCTGGACGAAGCCGGCGGCCGAACGCACGTCGTGTTCGTGACCTCGCACAAGGACTTCGCGCTGGAAGCCTACGAGCTGTCGGCGATCGATTATATCGTGAAGCCGGTGACCCAAGAGCGATTGGAGCGGACGATCCAACGCGTAATGTCGAACCGCAACCCCGTCCATGCGGCGAAAGCGGAACAGGCGGCCGCGAGCGAGAGAAGCGGCGGCATCGCCATCTCGACGCTGGGCGACTTCTACGTGCGGAACGATTCGAGGCGGGTCAAATGGATTTCCAGCAAAAGCGCCGAGTTGTTCGCTTACTTGCTGTTGAACCGGGGGCGTTGGATATCCCGTACCCGTCTCGTCGCGGATATTTTCGGAGGAATGGACGGAGGGAACGCGGAGAAGTACCTGAACACGACCGTCTATCAAATGCGCAAATCGCTCGAGCCGTTCGGCCTGCGGGAGTCGATCCGGTCGGAGAACGACGGTTACGCGTTGGAACTGGAAGGAGCCGTCATCGATTACGAGGAGTTCGAAAGGTTGACGGCAAGGTTCGGTAGCATCGGCGAGGAAGAAGCGGAAGAGGCTGTCGAAGTCGAACGGTTGTATACGGGCGACTTGTTCGGCAGCAAGGCGTACGTCTGGGCGATTCACGAGACGGGGCGACTGTCCGAGCGGTACGCGGCTTTCGTCAAGCGGCTGGCGGAAGCGCTCATCGCCCTCCGGAACGAGTCCGCCGCGACGAAGCTTCTTCTGAAGCTGCTCGCCCGCAATCCGCTCGACGAGTCCGTCGTCGGCATGCTCATGAAGCTGCGCGCGCAAGCCGGGGACAAGAAGGGGCTGACCGTCCAATACACCGAATTCGTCAAGCTGCTCGGCAGGGAGCTCGGCATCCGGCCTTCCAAGGAGCTGCTGCTGCTCTACGATTCTCTCTTGAGCGGCATGGGGGATGGGGATTGTTGAGCGCTGTAAAATCGTGCACGGTATTGCGCGGCATTGCGCGACGGCACGCCATGGCATTTCACTTCCCAAGTAACGTTCCTCTTACGATGAAAAACATCAGAACAGCCGACCCGCACGCCGAATCTTAGCATGTTACGATGAAAAACATTACAACAGCCCGATAATCGACCCGAAATCCGTGGTTATCGCACTCTTGTGATGAAAAACATCATAACAGCATGCCAAAGTACCGAAATGTGGGCGTGTTACGATTAAAATCATCGTAACAGCGACTAGACTCCTTTCCTTTAATGTTGTTAAATGTTATAATTAACCAAATTAACAGTGGTGAAGCACACCCCTGAAGGACGCGCGATGCGCGTGTCTTCAGGGGTTTTCTTTTTCCACTCCAAAGGAGCCCTACAATGTACCCTAAAGTAGATTTTCCGAAGAAGAAACTAACGCAGGAGTGGCGGGATCGTGCTTTTGCGCCCCTACGTCGCTACTTGGAGCGGCAGCATCCCGATGAAGCGGAGCAAATGTTATCCTACCTCACGTTCATAGGAAATGAGGAAGGCATGTTTATGTACAAGAACAGCATCACGAAGGGGCGAATTACTTTTGCTCAAAATGGAGCGTTGTTGGAAGTCATGCCGTCGGCTTTGGAGTACGATTTCGAATGGTTGACAAGGACGCCGAAGGAACGGCCTCCTAGAGAGGAGCGATTTGTTCATCCTAATATCAATAGATGGATCAAGCGCGAGTTAACGGCTGCGCAGGATGCCAAATACGGAGAAGACGTTCGCATTTTTCTTCAGGAATATTGGGGTCCGATCGTGAATTACGATTTTAACGATTTGCGATCGAAGTATCCCTTCAAACCTCATTGCAAGCAACCGCGGTATACCTTATTCGTATATCCGGCGAACATGGGCAAAAAACTCGGCTTTCAATTTACAGGCGATGAAATCGTGGAGTACCGATGGACAAAGCAGGATCATAACGAATATTTGACTAGTCAGCGCGCTGCGGCCCTATTCGGTTGGCGAGTGATCGACGTATTTCGCGAGATGTTAGACGACGAGCTGCCCGAATTCCTGGAGCGAATAATCGACATCGCCGAGCCGACGAACCCTGCTTCTAATGGTAATTAATTTACAACAAACTTAATCTATAACTTAAACTTAACTGCACACGCATGTAATCGCCATCCTATCGTTGCTATGATTTTGATGGGTGATAGGCATGAGTTTCGATTATGGCATGATAGGCAAGAGGCCGATAATTCCTCCGTCGATTACATGCGCAACGAAATCGTGGAAATGCTTCAAGGCTGCTCCACGGAGAAAATCAAACTCATCGCTCAGGTCATCAAGCCCATCGTCGATTACAAAGAATAGCAGCGCGCAATCGAAGGAGGTCGCCGTTCTCGTACATGAATTTTTCCATGTATGTGGCCAGTACGTTCTTGGAGCAGAGTCTCCGTATGTTCGATCTTGATCATTTGAAGGTTCGCATGCATGAACGCAATCTCGTCATTTACTCCGAAGAGAACGGCATCGAGATGCCGAGGGCGGTATTCAGTTTGTTTCCCGGCAATCGGTTCCTGCTGTGCGTGGCCAATCATAAAGGCAAGTGGCAACCGACTCCGTTCATCGGAACGGCGGCCGAAGTGTGGAAGGCGTTGACGGGCAAGCTGGCTTTCGCTCTCGCCCGTTGGGAATGAGGCGAGAATCTATCTACATAGGCCCTCTCCGTGTTCATGACATGGAGGTTTTTTTGCTGTTTCGAATACGAAACCGAAACCGTCTCTTTTGCCCCTCTCGGTGGTATATTGATTAAATAAGAGACTTGGCCGGAAAGGGAAGGGACTAAGGTGGTGGGGGATATGAATTCTTTTGAGCTGTATGAAAGCCAAGAACCTTTCGTCACGCGCGAAAGTATTCTCCGGCTTTTCGAGAATGTCGATAACGAACTCAAGGGTCAACCGGTTATCGATGTGTTTATCGTCGATTATTTGGCGATCGTGATCGCAAGAAAAAATAACCGCGGATCAAATGATATCGACATTATCCCTTCCAGATTTTCAAGAGTCTTCGCCGAACACGGACTTGAAGTTTTCGACGAGCATTATTTTTTATCTCCCGACGGATTATAAATCGAGAGCGAAAGAAGTCGATAAGCCGTTTCGATCGCTTTCGGTGAAATACGTCGACCCGCATCCGATACTCGCAAATTCTTCCTCCCCAGTATAAAACGCAGATGCTCCGGGTGCTGTACGGCTTGCGTCTCAACGGGGTTCCTTATAACGACTTCATGTTGAACCGGTTTTGCGATATCATACTGCGATCGGAGAATAAACCGTCCTTGTTCGCCCAACCGCTTCCGGAGGACTATAAGGATTTGCAGAAGCTCGTCTGGACCTTCGTACAGGCTTTCAGAAACAAGATGGTAAGCCATTATGCGCTCGATCATGAGATTGTTTGATCCTCCGGGACACCCGCGGTAACCATCTTTCCCTTCCCGCATCTACTGTAACTGTAGGACAAGTCGAGGGAGGGTGAGAGGATGGCGACGAGACGGGCGGTGTATTCTACGGGCATTCTGCGAAGGCCGCCGAAGACGAAGTTCGCTCTGGCGGATATCGTGAATTTGACGGCAAGCACGCAGCGCGTGACGGTGCAAGTGTTCGATTGGTCGAACGGAACGCCGGTCCCGCTCAAGGTCAGTCCATGCGGCACGCGCAAGTGCGCGGTAACGATTGCGCCCCATCGGTCCGTGTTCCTATATGCGGACGTATCGAAGGTGCAGTTCAAGTACGAAGTGCGCATCGCGCAAAATATCGACAAAAGGCTGATCTCCAACGTGACGGGATTCACGAATACGCCGTTCACGCCTCAGAACGGGGACACGGTGCTTCAGAACGACTTGATCAGAATCCGCTAAAACCGGCCCGGCTCTCGGGCCGGTTTTTCTGCATCGCGGGATAACGGTACGGTCACCTTGCTTTTGAATTTCCCGTTTTTCGCATAAGATGGATTCATGATCTTTACGGAAGAGGCGGGAAATCGGCGATGAGTACGTTGTACGTATCAGACTTGGACGGCACGCTGCTGAACGGGGAGAAACGCGTCGGGGAGGAAACGGCGCGCATCCTTAACGGGCTGATCGATCGAGGGCTTCACTTTACGGTCGCGACCGCGCGATCTTTCGAATCCGCCGGACCGCTCCTCGCGGGGCTTCGGTTGAAGCTGCCGGGGATATTCATCAACGGCGTGTTCGTTACCGACCTGTCGACGGGGCGCGCGATACAGTCCCATTTCATTCCCCGATCGTTCGGCGAGGAGGTCGCGGACGCGTACTTGCGGGCGGGATTGAATCCGATCGTGTACACGATCGATCGTGAAGGCCAGTCCCGGGTATATTACCGCGGCGTGTTTAACCGCAGCGAAAGCCACTACTTCGGGGAACGCAAGCAGGAGAAGGACGGGCGGTTCCGCATCGTCGATGACTATTCCGAGTGTTTGACCGAGCAGCTAATCGCGGTAAACGCGATCGACGTCCCCGAACGGCTGGAAACCGTCCGCCAAGCTTTCGAAGGACGGGAACAATGCGTCTGCCATTACGGCCCGGACATCTACGTTCCCGACCATCATTGGCTGGAGATTTCCGACGCCCGCGCGACGAAGAGCCAGGCGGCTCGGCATTTGAAAGAAAGCTTGGGGTACGACAAGCTGGTCTGCTTCGGCGATAACCTGAACGACTTGTCGATGTTCGGAGTCGCGGACGAATGCTACGCCGTGGGCAACGCGCACGACCTTGTCAAGGAAGCGGCTACCAAGGTCATCGGAAGCAACGTGGAAGAAGGCGTGGCGAAGTTTCTGCTCGAGCGGTATTCCTGAACGGACGACGGCCGTTCGACGCCAAACCCCCGTTCCTTCGCACCATTGACCGGGCGAGAATAGCAAATCCATAATAGGGGCGAAGTGCTGGAGGTATATTACCCCTTCTATCGGGTCAAAGAAGAGGGATAAGAAGCGGTGATCGCCGCGGCCGAGTACGACGCCTTGATCATCCCGGGAGGACGCGCTCCGGATTTCATTCGCAACGATCCCGAGCTTCCGCGCATCGTCCAGCATTTCCTTGACGCAGACAAGCCGGTCGGTGCGATCTGCCATGGCGCCCAAGTGTTCCTGGCTTTGCCGAACCGGTCGTATTTCGAAGGCAAGACGTTATCCGCCTACAACGCGTGCAAGCTGGAAGTCGAATCGCTCGGCGCCCGCTATGCGGAAGGCACGTTGCAGGTGGACGGCAAGCTCGTCAGCGTCCACGCTTGGCCGGACCTGCCCAGCTTCATGCGCGAGTTCTTTAACCTGCTCGGCAGGGAGTCGGGCAAAGAGCTGTCTTCCAGCTCCACCGGTTCTTTGAGCTAACGCGCGAATCCTATCGATAGCGGAAAGAGGCTGTTCCGAACGTTATCATTCGATGACTTCGGAACAGCCTCTTTGATGTTGCCGGCAACGTTTATCCGATGACCGTAAGCTCCTTCGGATACGCCGTCAGCACCTCGACGCCGTTCGCCGTGACGAGCACGTCGTCCTCGATTCGGACGCCCCCGACGCCCGGAACGTAGACGCCCGGCTCGACGGTGAAGACCATGCCCTCTCGCAGCAAGTCCTCGTTATTCCCGTGAATGGACGGATATTCGTGAATGTCCATGCCGAGGCCGTGGCCGAGCCGATGGTTGAACTGCGGACCGTAACCGGCCGCCGCGATCGATTCGCGCGCCGCGCGGTCGAGGCTGCCGAACGATACGCCGGGACGAATCGATTCGATCGCGCGAAGGTTGCCGTCCAGCACCGCGCCGTAGATCCGCTTCATCTCGTCCGTGATTTCCCCGACCGCGAACGTCCGCGTAATGTCCGACGCGTAACCGTCCGCGAACACGCCGAGATCGAACAGAAGCAGCTCGCCTTCGCGAACGGTCGTGCGATCCGGATGCCCGTGAGGCAGCGCGGACTTGGCGCCGGCGAGCACCATCGTATCGAACGAAGGGCCTTGCGCGCCGAGCTTCTTCATCTGGTACTCCAGCTCCGCGACCAGCTCGATTTCAGTAACGCCCGGCTTGACTTTGGCGACGCCCGCGCGAAGCGCGTCCTCGACGAGGCGGACGGCATGCCTCATACGCGTCGCTTCCTCTGGAGACTTGATCGCCCGCATCTCGCGCAAAGGCAATCCGACGTCGACGTAACTATCCGCGCCGATCGTCCCGCTCATCGTCTCGAATCGCTGAACGCTCAGATGTTCTTTTTCCACGCCCAAGCTCTTGACGCCGCTCGGAATGAGCTTGCGCAGAACGTCGTAGGCATTGTCCGTGTCGCCGTGCGTATGGATGTTCGCGACGGAAGAAGCCGCTTGAGCCGCCTCGTAATCGAGCGCCGGAACGAGCATAAGCGCCTCATCTCCCCGCGGAAGAAGCAGCCCGAGGAAGCGTTCGTGGGGATCGGTGGCGAACCCGGTCAAATAATAGACGTGCTTCGGCGACGTGATCAGCATCGCGTCGATCCGGTTGTCGTTCATGTAGGAGCGCAGTTGGTTGATACGGGAGTTCATCTCATCTACCGCCTTTCCTCTCTATTGTACGACCTTCCTATGGAAGTATCCAGAAGGCGGGGCGTAGCGAACGGTATGGGCAGCGGGCCATCGACGAGTATTGCTATTGCGCAGCATTACGGTTATCCCGTTCGACAGTTAAAAGAATAGAAACGAGTCCGAGAGGCATCCCGGGAGGAGAGCCTTTTTTGCGTGCGTGGCGTCGCCGCGCGGAGTTAATACGTTTTGCGCATTAGCATTGCATTAAAAGAAGAGCCACATGTCAATCCCCGTACACCTTCCTTGGAAGGTGATCTGAATTTTCTGAAATTTAGCTTTTCGTTCAAAA
>NZ_JBHSMH010000024.1:0-34707 GCF_042655365.1 Cohnella suwonensis
TGTTTTGCTGTTTTCGTGCAAAAAAAAGAGCGGGCTATCTTTTCGATAACCTGCTCTTGTTCTTGATTTTGGCCCTGCTCCTTAACTTAATGACATTGCCTGCCGGCGATCTCTTGTTGTATAGCGATATAAATCGATTGAGGTTTAGGCAGGTTGTATGTCCTTCCAGCCGCTTGTTGCAATCTAGATCCCTGAATAGGTAACCCCAAATAAGGTGGGATCAAGATTGCAAAGGCGAACGCTCCGCTCTTTCAGGACATACAAGCCGCTTTTTCCGATCGATTTGTTGATTAAGATCGAGGTGAAGTTCCGACAACAGATTCTGTCCGAATTAAACAGTACTCCCGCTCAAGCGGTACTCTCTGCGCCGAGTTAATGCGCCAAGCTAACTAATTCCCGTTCGAGTGGCACCATCCGCGTCGAATTAATGCTCCAATCCAACTAATTCCCGCTCGAGTGGCACCAACAGCGCCGAGTTAATGCTCCAGGCTTTCTAACTCCTGATGCGCCGACCAATAAACGCCGCTCAAAAAATCCCCATGCTCAAGTAGCGTTCGCCGGTGTCGGGGGCGATGCAGAGCACGCGCTTGCCCGGGCCTAAGCGCTTGGCCACTTGCATGGCCGCCCAAACCGAGGCGCCCGAAGAAGGGCCGACGAGCAATCCTTCCTTGCGGGCGAGCAGGCGCGTCGTCTCGATGGCGTCGTCGTCCGCGACTTGGATGATCTCGTCGTATACGGACGTGTTCAGAATGGCGGGAACGAAGCCCGGGCTTGTCCCTACGAGCTTATGCGGGCCGGGCTTGCCGCCGGACAGTACCGGGGAACCCGCCGGTTCGACTACGGCGACGTACAGGTCCGGAAGCTTCGTCTTGAGCGTCTCGCCCGTGCCCGTAATCGTTCCGCCGGTTCCGGCCGTCGCGACGAACGCGTCCAGGCGCCCTTCCATTTGTTCCAGAATTTCCACGGCCGTCGTCGTCCGGTGAATATCCGGATTGGCCGCGTTCTCGAATTGATTCGGCATGTAGCTGCCCGGATTGTCGCCGATGATTTCCCGCGCCTTCGCGATCGCTCCCGGCATCCGCTCCGCGGCCGGCGTCAGGACGACCTCGGCTCCGTAAGCGCGAAGAAGGGAAATCCGTTCTTTCGTCATATTGTCCGGCATGACGAGAATAAGCCGGTACCCTTTTGCCGCCGCGTACATCGCGAGTCCGATGCCGGTGTTGCCGCTCGTCGGCTCGACGATCAGGCCGCCGGGAACGATCAATCCCCGTTCCTCGGCGTCCATAAGCAAACCCGTTGCGGCGCGGTCTTTCACGCTGCCGCTCGGGTTCATTTTCTCCAGCTTGACGTAGATTTCCGCATGCTCCGGCCCAATTATCCGATGCAGCCTGACCGCCGGCGTATCGCCGATCAATTCGATAACCGAATTTACGATGCGACTCATTTCCCACCGTCCTGAGGTTGGCTAAGCTTGCGAACGAGTTGATGCCTATGGGCGTCTCCAAGAATCGATTGAACAGCGAAGCATGAAGGGCAGACGTACATCGTCAACGTGAAAGGCGCTTCCATCGGATGCCCGCCGCCGAGCGCTTCGAACGCCCGGGGGCGGAAATGATCCGCAGATACGAGCTGCTCTCCCGTCTCCAGCATATATTCGCGGCATTGCGGACATTCCGGCACGAGCTCCTGCTCGTCGACCAAATGTTCGACCGTTTCCTCGAACAGCAATAATTCGTCGCTTTGTTCGACAAGCGGCTCTTCGTCGTCCACCCAGTCGATATCATCATCGTCATCGATGCCGATCGACAGTCCCGTTCCCGCTCTATCGTCGTCGAAAGTTTCCTCGTCTTCCGCTTCTTCTTCGTCGTCCTCGCCGATATTCACCCGAAGCGTACGGTAACCGTCGAGCTCGTTGTCGCAGATCGGACAATATTTTTCGGGCTCTTGGCCCTCTTCTTGCACAATCTCGCTTTGGCACCAAGGACAAATCACGACTGCCATCCCTGCATCAAGCCTCCTTCATCCAATAAATAACGCCGGCGACGACGAATAACACGGCGAGCGCGAACAGCGTTCCCCACAAATATTTCATAACGTCTTTCCTCCGATTTTACGCGACCGCGGCCCCGATAATGTAAGACAGGGACACCGATATGAGAAGAGCCAGCAAGCCGACCGCGCGATTGTCTTTTCCGATTTCCTCGTCGATCTTGAATACGGGCGTTAGGAATTCGAACAGAAAATAGGCCGCGAGAAGTAGAACGAAGCCGACGCCCGCCCACAGCAAGCTATGGTAGATCGTATCCTTGGCCTCGATGGAGAAACGGAAGATGTTGCATATTCCGAAAATTTTCCCTCCCGTCGCCATCGCGACCGCGACGTTGCCTTTGCGGATTTCCTCCCAGCTATCGTACTTGGTCACCCATTCGAATACGGCGAGAAATACGATAAGCGCGAGAATTCCGACGGAAAAATAGGCTAGCATCGCCGGCAAAGGGTGAGACATCAAGGAATCGACTATCCCGTCCATGAGTTTCGACCTCCCGTTAGTGTAACTCGGCCACGGACACGCCTGCGCCGCCTTCTCCGAATTGGCCCAACCGATAGCTTTTCACGTGCTTATGGCGCCTTAGGAACTCCTGCACGCCGGTCCGTAGCGCCCCCGTGCCCTTGCCGTGTATGATGTACACTTGGCCGAGGTTGGATAGGAACGCCTCGTCGAGGAACCGATCGACCTCCATGATCGCTTCGTCCAGCATCATTCCCCGCAAGTCCAGCTCGGTACGGATATTGTCGTCCCGGGACCGCTTGACGACGGTCGCTTGCGCCGTCGCCGTCTTGGCCTGCGCGGATTTGCGCAGCGGCTCAAGATCGGACGTCGCCACTTTCATTTTCATGATGCCCAGCTGGACGACCGCTTCCGCGGAACCGCTCAGCTCTACGACGTGGCCTTTCTGCCCGCCCAGGCTCAGCACCTTCACTTCGTCTCCCGGCGCGATCTTCGCCGGCTTCCCGCCCGCGGCCCGGTTCGGCTTCGCGACCGGAGAAGGCACCGCTTCCTCGAGACGGCGCTTCGCTTCGATGAGCTTATGCTCCTTCACCGAGGCGCCTTCTTCCAAAGCGAGCTTGCGAAGATCGGCGATGATCTCCTCCGCTTCCCGCCGCGCCTTGGCGATGGCGGACCGCGCTTCTTCCCGGGCGCTCTCGAGCAGCTTCGCCTTCTGCTCCTGAAGCTTGAAGCGCTCATCTTCGAGATCGTTCCTCGTCTTCTCCGCCTCGCGTTGCAGCCGCTCCGCCAGTTGACGGTCGGCCCGAGCTTGAAGACGGTCTTCCTCGAGCGACGCGATCATCGAATCGACCTTGAGTTCGTCCTCGCTGACTTCGCCTCTCGCGTGGTCGATAATGCTCTTCGGCAGACCGAGCCGTTCCGCGATCGCGAAAGCGTTGCTTCGGCCGGGAACGCCGACGAGAAGCCGATACGTCGGACGGAGCGTCGCGACGTCGAATTCCATGCTCGCGTTAATGACGCCTTCGCGATTGTACGCGTAAGCTTTCAATTCGCTGTAATGCGTCGTGGCGATCAGCCGGCAGCCTTGCTTCTGCAGATGCTCCAGGATGGCGATCGCAAGCGCGGACCCTTCCGCGGGGTCCGTTCCCGCACCGAGCTCGTCAAGCAGCACGAGACTGCGGCTCGTCACCTGACCGAGCATCGAAATCAAGTTCGTCATATGGCTCGAGAACGTGCTCAAGCTTTGTTCAATACTTTGCTCGTCGCCGATGTCCGCGTAGATGCCGTCGAACACGCAGAGGACGCTGCCGTCCGCCGCCGGAACTAACAACCCCGACATCGCCATCAGGCTCAGCAAACCGACCGTTTTGAGCGACACCGTTTTGCCGCCCGTATTCGGACCGGTTACGATGATCGACGTATAGGCATCGCCGAGACCGACGTCGATCGGTACCGCCTGCTTGAACTCGATAAGAGGGTGGCGCGCTTGCCTCAGCAAGAGCCTGCCGTCGTCGTTCATCTCCGGCAACGTCGCATGCAAAGCATGGCCGAGCGACGCTTTGGCGAAAATAAAATCGATGATGCCGAGAATTTCCGCGTCACCCGCAAGCAGATCGGCGCGTTCCCCGACTTGGGCCGTCAATTGGCGAAGAATGCGCTCGACTTCGTTCTGTTCCCTGATCTTGAGCTCGCGCAATTTGTTGTTCATCTGGACGACCACTTCCGGCTCGATGAACAACGTCGCTCCGCTGCCGGATTGATCGTGGACGATGCCACCGAAGTGCGCGCGGTATTCTTGCTTGACCGGGATGACGTAACGGTCGTTGCGCATCGTGATGAGGACGTCCTGCAGCATTTTCTGAACCGAACTGGAACGGATAAGCGATTCCAGCTTCTCCCGCGCACGGCCGGCGTTCACGCGAATGTCCCTTCGGACGGAAGCGAGTTCCGCGCTCGCGGAATCGAGCACTTCGCCTTGATCGTCGATGCACCTGCGAATCTCGTCCTCGATCGCCTTGAAATCGGTCAGCGGTTCGCAAAGGTCGGCCAGAAGGGGAAGTTCCGTCTCTTCGCCGGCGACGGCGATGAACCGGCTTAATCTCCGGGAACCGAAGATGAATTGCGCGATCTCCATTAATTCCGGCGGCTGAAGAATGCCCTGAAGCTTCGCCCTGCGTAGCGACGAACGTACGTCCGTAATGCCTCCGAACGGAGGCGCGCCTTTGAGGGCGACGGCACGCGACGCTTCGTCGGTAGCGGCGAGACGTCGCTTCACGACGGAAAGCTCGCGGGAAGGGGATAGCTTCTCCGCTTCTTCCCTGCCGAGACTCGTCGAAGCGAGTCCGATCAGCCTGGAGATGATTTTATCGTATTCCAATGTATGTAAAGCTTTGGCGTTCACGCGGAATTTCAACTCCTTCGCCCTCTATTATAGCCGAATCCCCCGATCTTGCGAAACCTTCCGCTCATACGGATCGAAAGTCGGGACACACTAGAAGTAAAGGAGGCGTTCACATGAATTTTCTAGGCACAATCGTGCGGTTTATCGTGTCGGCCATCGTCCTGATGGTCGTCGGCTGGCTCGTTCCCCAATTTTCCGTCGGCGGATTCTGGAGTGCGTTGATGCTCGCCGTCGTCATCGCCGTATTGGGATGGATTATCGAAGGCATTTTCGGCAAAAGGGTTACGCCGTTCGGCAGGGGCATCGTCGGCTTCCTGTCGAGCGCGCTCGTCATCTGGCTGGCGCAATTCGTCATCGGTAATATGGCCGTTACGGTCGTCGGAGCCCTGCTGGCCGCTCTCGTGATCGGCATCATCGACCTGTTTATCCCTGTTGCGACGCCTTACGAGGCGATGCACCAAAGAAAAAGGGATTGAGTCAGCGTCGCGGAACCGCCCTTCCCTCTTCGGGTAGGGCGGTTTTCATATTGCCAAAATATTGTCAACAATCCGTCATAGTCCTTCGATTCCGCAGCTTTTCGCTTATGGTACAATAGGGCGGACGGGAACGACCGGGCCTCGCGCCCGAGGACGGGATCCCGGAATACGGTTCGGAGGGAATTCACGATGCACAAAAAAATCGCTCTGCTTCTGACATTGACGGCGCTGGCGCTCGCTCTCGCGGCATGCGGCGGCAATAACGACAACAACGCCGAGCCTAGCGGCTCCGCGGGCGCAAGCTCTCCGGCGGCCGAAACGGCGGCTTCGCAGGAAATCGTCATCAACGCGACGACTTGGGAATTCGACAAGGCCGAATACGCGATTCCGAAAGACACGCCGGTCAAGCTGACCTTGAACAACACGAAAGGCGCGCACGGCATCGAGATCGAAGGCCAGGACATAGAGATCCGCGGCAACAAATCCGAAGTCGTCACGCTGCCGGCCGGCACTTACGAAATCCGTTGCAGCATCATGTGCGGCACCGGACATAAGCAAATGGTGTCGAAGCTGGTCGTCAGCTAATCGACGCAACGAACCGCGCGCAAATAAGAAGCCGTCCGAATTCGGACGGCTTCTTTATTTTGGATTGGGTGCCTTCGTCCGCCGCAGGGAACGATAAGACGGCTATCGACTTACGACCCCGACGAAAAGGAGACGATCATGCCGAATCCACCCCAATCGGCCGGCCGCTCTTCGCGGCTCGATTCCCAAACGAGGCTGCTGCTTTCGGTCAACGGCTTGTTCGTTACGGCTAACGCTTTGTCCGGCACGTACCTTGGCGTATACATATGGAAAGCAAGCAACGATTTCGCTAAAGTCGGCTGGTTTTCTCTTCTGAACCACGCGATGATGGCTTTGACATTCTGGATCGCCGGCAACGGCGTGAAGGAAGGCAACAAAATGGCTTTTCTTCGGGCGGGAATTTTCGTGTCGGCCTCGTTCTACGCCGTCGTCCTTCTTCTCGGCTCCGCGGCGCAGCAGGTGATCTATGGCCTCGGCATGCTGCAAGGCGCGGCGGCCGGCCTATTCTGGCTATCGTTCAACGTCGTTTATTTCGAAATGACCGATTCGGATAACCGGGATCGCTACAACGGCTTGGCTGGCGTCGTCGGATCCGTCGTCGGCATCGTCGTGCCATGGACGTCCGGCTATCTGATTTCCCGAAGCCCGGGCGCAAACGGATACCGGCTTGTATTCGCGATTTCTCTTGGCATTTTCCTTGGCGGGTTCTTGCTCAGCTTTTTGCTCCGCCATCGGAAAACGGACGGCGACTACGACTGGCTATTGCCATTTCGCTACGTCGTTCGGCGCGATACGCCATGGCCGGCTTTATTCGGCGCGCTCGCCGCGCAAGGCTTGCGCGAGAGCGTCATCGGCGTCCTGATCGGCCTGCTCGTCTACGTGGAGACGGGCAGCGAATTGAGGTTGGGACAATTCGTTCTCCTGTCTTCCGCCGTCGGATTCGTTAGCTTCTTCGTCGCCGGCAAATGGCTGAAACCGGCATGGCGCGGCAAAGGCATGCTCGTCGGCGCGGCGGCGCTGGCTCTGTCCGTCCTACCGCTGTTCTTCGGCGTCGGCTTCGGCACTTTGCTCGCTTACGGCGTTCTGTCCGCGCTCTTCATGCCCTTATTCGTCGTCCCGATGACGTCCGCGGTGTTCGATTGGATCGGCAGCGACGAAGAAAGCGCAAGCCGGCGCGTCGAATTCGTCGTCCTAAGGGAGCTCGCCCTGAACGCGGGCCGCATCGTCGGCATGGCGATGTTCATCTCCACGGTCGCCGCGACGCGGAAGCCCGCGATCATCAACGTCCTGCTGCTGTTCGCCGGAAGCTTCCCCCTCCTTAGTTGGTACTTGACGAGAGGGCGACTCCGCGTCGGAACGGAGGACAGGCGCAAGCGGAGCGCTTCCGCCCCGCGTCTGAAATCGGCGAAATAAAAACCCTTGCGAGAAAATCAAGAATGCTCCAACAAGTCGATCCACTCGTTATATTCGCTTTGAAGCTTCGCGTACTCGACTTTCAGCTCCGCGTGCTCGCCTTTGAGTTTCTCGAGCTCGCCCGAAAGCCGTTCGCCCTGCGCCTCGACTTCCCGCATCCGTTCGAGCGGAACCGAGTCCGCAGAATCGATCGCCGGCGCGGCCGCCGCTTCCGCGAGCGCCGCCTCCAGTTCCCGTTCGGCCCGTTGCGCCGATTCTCGCCAAGTTTCCCCGGCTTCGACAAGCTCGCCGATATGGGCTTGCAGCGATTGCGCAAGCTCTTGCGCGGCTTGCTTGTCCCCGATCGCCGAAGCCAAACGCGCGCGAAGCTCCTCCGCGGACTCGTTCCGCTCCTTCTCCGCGGCTTCGAGCTCGTTCAACAGCTTCAGCAAATCTTCCTTTTCCTGCTCGGCTTTCTCTATTTCGGCGGCGAAGGCGCGCTGGCGTTCCGCGGTCGCCTCTTCGACCTCATGAAGCATTTCCTGCTGCTCCAATACGGTCATCCGCTGATCTTCGGCCACTTTCGCCCAATGCTCCACATCGCTTTCCAGCTGCACGCGAAGCTTGTGCCATTCGGCGAGCTGCGATTGCAGCTTATCGCGTTCTGCCGCGACGGATTCGAGCTCCGTCTTGGAAAGCTCCAATTCTTCCGCGTAGATCGCTTCGATATCTCCGGCTTCCGAAGAAGCTTTGTCCATAATGATCTGAATTTCGGCGTCCTTGCGGCTTTCGAGCGATTTCAGCTCGTTTCCGCGACGCTCCTCCGATTGTTCCAACCGGGAAACGATTTTCGCGTACTCGTCCGCGTACTGATCGCGAAGCGATTCGAGTTCGGTTGCGCGGCGGCTTTCGAGCTCGGCCAGCTTCGCCCGCGACGTCTCCGCTTCTTCCGCGCGAAGCTCTTCCAGCAGGTCCGCATCCGCGCGCGCGGACGCTAGATCCGTTGCCGCCTTGTCGGCACTGTCCAGAGCGGTAGCCAGTTCTTCGCGCAGGGAGGCTTCGATTGCGGAAGCCTTCTCCCTCTCGGCGATTCGGTGCCGTTCCGTTTCTTCCCGCTCGAGGTTCATCAGCCGCTCCGCTTCGTCGCGGACCGACATCAGCTGCGTCTCGGCTTCCGCCAGCAGAAGCGCGATTCTTTCTTCCGCTTCGGCCAGCTTCCGCTGCGATTCCGTCTGGACGGCGCTTACCCGATCTTCCGCTTCCGCGTGCGTCGCCCATACGATTTCGTCCGCTTCGGATTTGGCCGCGAGCACGCGCGCTTCGGCTTCCGCCTTCACCGCGGCAAGCTCGTTCTTGGCCTTAAGCTTCGTATCCGCCAGCTCCGCTTGCGCAAGGGCTTTAGCCGCGGAGAGTTCTTCCTCCGCGCGGGTCTTGGCTTGGGCTTTGGCTTGCGCGAGCTCCGCTTGCGCAAGGGCTTGGACGGCGGAAAGTTCTTCATCCGCCAGTGCTTTCGCTTGCGCGAGATCCTCTTGCGCAAGGGCTTGGACGGCGGAGAGTTCTTCATCCGCCAGTGCTTTCGCTTGCGCGAGATCCTCTTGCGCGAGCGCTTTAACGGCGGAGAGTTCTTCATCCGCCAGTGCTTTCGCTTGCGCGAGCGCCTTCGCCGCGGAGAGTTCCTCGGCCGCGGATGCTATCGCTTGGGCGAGCTCCGCCTTCGCCGTAGCCAACTCCGCTTCGTGCCGCGTTATCGCTTCGCTAAGCTCGGCTTCGCCGAGAGCAATGGCTTCCGAGAGTAGCTTCTCTCCGTTCGCCTTCTCGTCCTCGAGCCGGTGCGACAGATCCTCCAACAAGCCATCGAGCTCTTCGACTCTTTTTTTGCAGGCCGTCTCGTCCTTCAGCAACTGTTCGTTCTCGCGCCTCGTACGCATCAATTCGTCGCCCATGTTCACCGCGGCGAGCACGGCGAGCTTCGGCAAATCGAGGCGCGGCGAACCGCTATTGATCTTGCCCATCTGGTCGTTGACCATTTGGGCGACCCGTTTCATGTACTCCGTGCTGGTGTGGCCCGTTATCGTATATTGCGTTCCATATATGTCAACGGTCACACGCGTCTTTTCGTTCCCATTCACAGCGTGATCCTCCCATTGCGTCCATTGTTTAACAGCCCCCATGAGGCAATAAAAGCAGCGAAACGTCTTTCGCCAAGAGGCGTCTAGACGTATTCGCTGCTTCCCTTGCGGTTTCCTGCCTATTTCCTAAGCTCCGCGCCGAAAGATTGTTCCAATTTCGCCAATACCCGGCCATGCGCCTCGGTCACTTCTTCGTCCGTCAACGTTCGTTCCGCGTGACGATATACGAGGGCGATCGCCACGCTCTTCTTGTCCGCCGCGACCCGGTCTCCGGTATACACGTCGAACACCTTCACCGATTCCAGTAATTCGCCCGCAGAAGCCGATATCGCCGCAGTCAGAGCGCCGCCCGCGACCGCGCGGTCGACGACGACCGCGATATCCCGTTCCATCGAAGGGTAACGCGGAAGCGGCTTGTATTCGATATGGGCGTCCGTATACTCGTAGACGGGCGCCAACTCGATTTCCGCGACGTACGTGTCCGGCAGATCGAATTCGCGCTGCGCGTCCGGGTGAAGCTGGCCGACGTAACCGATCGTCTCCGTTCCGCGTTCCGTGCGAATCGTGACCGCGGCCGTGCGTCCCGGATGGAACCCGGCCGGTTGCGCCGCCGCGTAGCCGATGCGCCCGGATAGCCCCAGACGGGCGAATGCTTTCTCGAGCAATCCTTTCGCGTCGTAGAAGTCGACCGCTTCGGCCGTCCGGTTCCATGCCGCCGAGCGGCGGTTGCCGGCGAGCAGCAACGAGAGCCTAGGCTTCTCGTGCGGCAGACGCGTCAACGTTTCTTCGTCCGTATGGTAGACATTGCCGATTTCGAGCAACGCGAGATCGTTGTTCTTGCGGGTCAAGTTGTACGAGGCCGCCTCGATCAAGCTTGGAAGCAACGACGTGCGAAGTACGCTGCGCTCTTCGCTCATCGGCATCGCCAGCGCGATCGGCTTCGTTCCGCCGTTCAGTTCCGCGAACAGAGACGTGCGCGACGGAGACGTGACGGAATAGCAGACCGCTTCCTGCAAGCCGGCTCCCGTCAAGATGTTGCGCAGTTCCCTGCGGATCGCTTGCGGCTTCGTCAGCTTGCCGGCCGTCGTCGGGCCTTCGATCAGCGTCGTCGGAATCTCGTCGTAACCGTGCAGACGGGCGACTTCCTCGATCAAGTCGACGTCGCGGCTTATGTCTCCGCGGCGCGACGGTACCGTGACGGTCCATACGCCTTCGGCGTCCGATCGCGCCGGGAATTGCAACCGCGACAAAATCGTCTTCACTTCCAACGAAGAAAGCGTCGTGCCCAGCATGCCGTTGATCCGGTCGAGCGACAAGCTCACGACCGCCGCCTCGGCGGAGGCAACTTTCGCCGAAGCGACGCCTTCCGCCACTTGGCCTCCCGCGTAGCGGGCGATCAAGCCGGCCGCGCGGTCCAGGGCCGCGCGGACGCGCCCAGGGTCGACTTCCTTCTCGAAGCGCGCGGAAGCTTCCGAGCGTAATCCAAGCTGACGGGATGTGCGGCGAACGGTGCCGCCGTCGAACTTCGCGGACTCGAGCACGATCGCCGTCGTGTCCGACGTAACTTCCGAGTTCTCGCCTCCCATGACGCCGGCGAGCGCGATCGCCTTCTCCGCGTCGGCGATGACGAGCATTTGCGGCTCTAGCTTGCGCTCTTGGCCGTCGAGCGTCACGAGCGTTTCGCCTTGGCGGGCGAGACGGACGTCGATGCGGCCTCCGGCGATTTTCGCCGCGTCGAACGCATGCAGCGGTTGACCGTATTCGAGCATCACGTAGTTCGTGATGTCGACGATGTTGTTGATCGGACGGACGCCCGCGGCGATGAGCCGGTTCTGCATCCACAGCGGCGAAGGAGCCACTTTAACGCCGGAGACGAGCCTTGCCGTATAGAGCGAGCATTGCTCTTCCGCCGCGATCGTCACCTTGACGCGATCCGCGACTTTGTCGGCCGATTCGTGAATGTCCTTCTCCGGCTCCGGAAGCGCGAGCGGACGCCCCGTCAATGCCGCGACCTCGTAAGCGACGCCCAGCATGCTGAGGCAGTCCGAACGGTTCGGCGTCAGATCTAGCTCGAGCACGGAGTCGTCGAGCGCGAGGACGTCCAGAATGTTCAGTCCGACGTCCGTGTCGGACGGCAAGGCGAGAATGCCTTCCTGCTGCTCCTTCGGCAGCAGCTTATCGTTGATGCCGAGCTCGCGCGCGGAACAGATCATCCCTTGGGATTCGACGCCGCGCAGCTTCGCTCTCTTGATATCCAAGCCGCCAGGCAGCTTCGCGCCGACCGTGGCTACGGGCACTTTCATGTTCGCGCCGATGTTCGCCGCGCCGCATACGATTTGCAGTTGTTCGCCCGTGCCGACGTCCACCTTGCAGACGCTCAGCTTGTCGGCGTCCGGATGTTTCTCCCGGCTCGTCACGTAGCCGACGACGACGCCGCTTACTCCCGCGTTGCGGGAAGGCACGTTATCGATCTCGATGCCTCCGCGCGTCATCATTTCCGCCAGCTTCCGAGCGTCGATGTCGCTCAGGTCGATATAATCGGATAACCACCGATAAGATACGTTCATGGGAAACTCCCCTCATTTTATCCAAGTGTATAGTCGTTCGCGTTCCTTGCGGCCGATGCTTTCACGCTTTTCCCTAAGGGGAAGGCTTCGTCATAGCTTGGCGAATTGGCTCAGGAACTTCGAGTCGTTCGCGTAGAAATGGCGGATGTCGTCGATGTCGTATTTCAGCAGCGCGATGCGCTCCACGCCCATGCCGAAGGCGAAGCCCGTCACTTCGTTCGGGTCGTAGCCGCCGTGCTCTAGTACTTTCGGATGCACCATGCCGCAGCCTAGAATCTCGATCCAGCCCGTATGCTTGCACATCCGGCAGCCGCTGCCGCCGCATTGCGCGCAAGTGACGTCGACTTCCGCGCTCGGTTCCGTGAACGGGAAGAAGCTCGGACGAAGGCGGATTTGCATTTGCGGGCCGTACATTTCCTGCACGAACTGAAGCAGCGTCCCTTTCAAGTCGCTCATCCGGATGTTCGGTCCGATGACGAGCCCTTCGATCTGGTGGAACATGAAGGAATGGGTCGCGTCGTCGTCGTCCCGGCGGTACACTTTGCCCGGGCAGATGACCTTAACCGGCGTCTGGCCGTTCATCGCCTTCATCGTGCGGATTTGCACCGGCGACGTATGCGTGCGGAGCAGAATCTCGTCCGTAATGTAGAACGAATCCTGCATGTCGCGCGCGGGGTGGTTTTTCGGCAGGTTAAGCGCCTCGAAGTTGAAGAAGTCGGTTTCGACTTCCGGACCTTCCGCGATCGTGTAGCCCATGCCGACGAAAATATCCTCGATCTCCTGGGCGACCTTGTTCAGCGGATGAACGGCGCCCGCGGCGGCCGCTTTGCCCGGCAGCGTCACGTCGATCGTCTCCGCCTGCAAGCGGTGCGCCGTCGCCGCGCGATCGAACGCCATCTGCTTCTCGGCGATGACTTCCTCGATCGCGGCGCGCACTTCGTTGCCCACTTGCCCGATGATCGGACGTTCTTCGGCGCTGAGCGAGCCCATGCCGCGCAATATCTCGGTCAACTTGCCCTTCTTGCCCAAATAAAGCACGCGAAGATCGTTCAGCGCGGCGGCGTCGGCCACCGTTCGAAGCTGGTCAAGCGCTTCGGCGCGCAAAGCTTCCAATCGTTGTTTCATTCGAAACTCTCCTTTGTCTGGTGGGAAATGAGGCGAACCAAAACGCCTGGAAAACAAAAAAAGCCTTCTCTCCCGAAAGGGACGAAAAGACGCGGTACCACCCTTAATTGGAACGCCAGGCCGCACGCAGCATTCGCTGCATCGTCCTTCCGGCATTCCCTTCTCGTACGGCGTAACGGGCCGCGAACCGGTGTCTCCTACTGGCGCGGCTGCGGCCGGCCGTTCAAAGATCTGCTCCGGAGCGAATTTCGGCAGCCTGATTTCTTAGGAACGCTCCCAGTCTACGGCGCTCCCTCCCTGTTAAGAAGGCACTGCTTACTTGTCTCCATCGACGCATTTGAAGATTTATAACTCATTATAGGTGAATCGGAGCCTGCTCGCAAGTTGAATTCTCCCAGCCGGCAGCCAGCTTGCCAATGGCTTGCGGATTTCTCGCGAGTCCGGTATGCTTTTTTTGAATAGCATGAGTCGAAGTTATGCGTCATCACTACTCATTCCGTATTAGTCATTCCGTATCATTTACGCGTGAAGCACACGCCGTTTTTCTCTTCGGAGAGGACGGCGTTTTTTATTTTCCGAAAGGGGTGCAATTGGCATGGACAAGAAATCGGTTGGCGAAAAGGCATACTTTCAACTATTAGAAAATCAGATGCGGAAGGCATCGGGCACGAGGCTGGAACAATTGCGCAAACAGGGAGAAGGGGAAAGGAAGCTGCTCGTCGAGTTGATTTGGCCGGTTCGCGGATCTTTCGAAGGCATTATCCTTGAAAAGGAGTTCTTCACGTTGTCGGGCGTGAAAGCCTACATCGATGCCTATGATCTCAACGTTCGTTTCGGATTGGAGGTCGAGGGCTTCGTCCCGCATGCGGAGAATATCACACGGCCTCGGTTCGACTTCGAGAAAATGCGGGTGCGCTCGATGGGGGCGCTAGGTATTCTCTACGTCCCCTTCACTTATGACGAAATGGACAAAAACCCGGATGTTTGCAGAAGAGCTCTGTATGAATTGTATGGAAAAAGCACGGCCGGTACTGCCGAGGCGTTACTTTCCCCGATCGAAAAAGAACTTTGAAAGTTATGCGTCTTTCGGGTAGACCGATTCGCATGAAAGACGCGCAGGAATGTTTGCAAGCGAGTCATGAGTTTTGTTTGCGAGTCTTTCGGGGTCTCGTAAGCAAGAATTTAATCCGTCCAACCAAAGAAGGGCTGCAGCGGGTTCATACCTACGAGCTAGTAAGTAGGTAACATTCCTGCAATGCCATTTCGATAAGGGGCCCGTGTACCGTAAAAATCATTCGCTCGCAGCGTGCTATTAGGGAAGCATGAGATGGAAAAAGTCGAGTAGCACGCCGGGAGCGTGCTACTGACCAAACTTGCTGCGGAGAGGGTCAATTAGTACGTTGTTAGCGTGCTACTGCGCATTCTTGCTGCGGAAAGGGTCCATTAGTACGCTGGTAGCGTGCTATTGCGCATTCTTGCAGCGGAGATGGTCAATTAGTACGTTGGTAGCGTGCTACTGCGCATTCTTGCTGCGGAAAGGGTCCATTAGTACGCTGACAGCGTGCTATTGCGCATTCTTGCTGCGGAGAGGGTCAATTAGTATGCTGACAGCGTGCTACTGACCAAACTTACTGTGGAAAGAGTCAATTAGCACGCCGGGAGCGTGCTACTGCTCATTCTTGCTGCGGAGAGGGTCAATTAGTACGCTGGCAGCGTGCTACTGCGCATTCTTGCTGCGGACGACCCCGGCTTGCTCAGCGCGGCCGTCGTCTTTGGCGGTCCGCAACGGTCAACGCCAACGAACGGCGAACGATCGAACCGGCGTGCGCATCCGCTCGTTTTCTCGTTACGTTCACCCCGTATCCTTCTTCTCCGCCATTCGGGCAAACCGGTCCAGCCCGAAAGCATTCCCTGCCGGATCCGTCTTCCCTTCCAGCAAATCCCCGACCATGGCCGCCGTTACAGGGCTTAGCAATATTCCGTTGCGATAATGTCCGGCTGCCACGATAATCTCGGGGTATCCGGGAACGCAGCCGATGAGCGGCCTGCCGTCGAGGGTTGCCGGCCTCAGTCCCGCCCAGCTTCGCAGAGGAGGCGCTCCCTCCAGAAAAGGAAACACGCGGCCGCTCCATCTGGTTAACCGATCTATGCCGCGTTCGGTCACGCTCCGATCGAACCCCGCCACGTCTTCCGACGCTCCGCAGACGACGCTGCCGTCCTTTTTGCGAACCCAATATGCCTGACTGGAAAATACCATGTGCCGGATATCCCCTAAAGCGGCGTCGTAACAGCAAATTTGTCCTCGAATCGGATGAACCGGCACGGTTATCGGAACCCACTCCCGCAGAAAGCCGCTCCAGGCGCCTGTGCTGACAACGAGCCGGTCCCCGCGCCAGCTCCCCGCATTGGCCATCGTTACTCGCACTCCGGAGACGGAGCCCGCTTCAAGGTTCGTTAATTGCCCTGCATGCGGAATGAGCCGAACGCCGGCCCTTCTGCACGCTTCCTCAACCGCGTTCACCAGCTTTGGCGCGAATACGTGGCTTTCGACGGGACAGTACAAGGCGCCGACCGCCCGCCTTGACAGCCCGGGCTCCAATCGATGCAGCTCAGATTCGTCCAACATTTCGAGAGGCACGCCGTAATTGCGCTGCCAAGCTAGTCTCGTTTGCATGGGAAGGAGATCCGCTTCGTGAAAAACGACGTTTAAGCTCCCGCTAGAACATAATTCCGCTTTGTGTCCGGACTGCTCCTCTAGTTGCCGAACCCAGTCCGGATATCGGTAAAAGCTGTCCAAGCATAGGCGAAAGAAAGGATCAGGGCCTTCGGTATTTTCCGAGAAGGGCGCCAGCATTCCCGCCGCGGCGCCGGAAGCCTGGCCGCCGAACGCGTCTTGCTCCAGTACGGTGACCCGAAATCCGCGCCGCGCGGACTCGAGCGCGCAGGACAATCCGATAATGCCCCCGCCGATGATCAATACCGATTCCGGCATGCTCAGTTCTTCCTCTCCGCGCCGATCGCCTCGAACAGTCGGCCTTCCGGCTCGCTGCTGGCGGAAGCGTACCGCTTCATCGGAATACGTCCGGCTAGACGCGACAACCGTCCGGCTTCGACGGCCAGCTTCATGGCGCGCGCCATGGCAACGGGATCTTGCGCCTTGGCGACCGGCGTATTGGCCAGAATGCCCGCCGCGCCCAGCTCCATCGCCTGCACGACATCTTGAGCAGATCCGAGTCCCGCGTCCACGACGACGGGAACGCGGGCATCTTCCACGATTAGGCCGAGATGATAAGGATTAAGGATGCCAAGCCCCGTTCCGATGGGGGCGCCTCCCGGCATGACCGCCGCTGCCCCGGCCTCCTCCAACCTGCGGCAAAGAATCGGATCGTCCGACGTATAGGGCAGCACGACGAATTGTTCCTTGACGAGACGTTCCGTCGCTTTAAGCGTCTCTATCGGATCCGGCAGCAGCGTACGGGGGTCGGCGCTGATCTCTACCTTGATCCAATTGCCCAGCCCCGCGGAACGCGCCAGCCGAGCGATGCGAACGGCTTCGTCCGCATTGCTGGAACCCGACGTATTCGGCAAATAAACGGTTCCGCGATCGGCGACATGCTGCAAGATGTTATCGTCCTCGAGATCGTCCAGATTGATCCGGCGAACCGCGAACGTAATGACTTGAGCTTCGGAAGCTTCCAGCGCCATCTGAAGCACGGCCGGGCTCGGAAATCGGCCAGTCCCGAGAAAAAACCGGGACTTCAACGAATGCCCGCCTATGACTAACGGGTCGTTCAGCTTTGTATTCATGCTTCGATTCACCCTCCCCCTACGAAATGAACGAATTCAACCAATGAGCCTATATGCAGCGGCGTGTCGCTCCAGCTTTGACGCGGAACGACTTCGCCGTTCAGTTCGGCGACGACGCGTCTGCTCTCCAACCCGTACTGCTTCGCCAATTCGAACAGCGTCGTCGCTTGCGTCCGCGCTGGCCGACCATTAACGGTAACGTGGACGTACGATTGTTCCGATGGGATCTCCGTACGCGTTCTTTCGTTCCAACCCGTTATTTGTTCCAGCAATCGACGGCAAGCCCCTTCGGGATCGACGTTTCCGACGATGGCGGAAACCGCGCACAGCCTTCTCGCTCCCGCCTTCAGCACCTCGGCGGCGTTATCGGTCGTGATGCCGCCGATAGCCACCCAAGGAATGCGGATTTCGGCGGCCGCTTGCGAGACGTAAGAGGTCGTTACCGCTTGACGTCCCGGCTTCGTCCCGGTCGGATAGACCGGCCCGACCCCGATATAATCGGCCCCGGCGTTTTCCGCAGCGCGGGCTTGCTCGAGGTTATGCGTCGATATGCCGACGATGCGATGCGGACCCATCATTTTGCGGGCGACCGCTATCGGCAAATCCTCTTGGCCCAAGTGCACGCCGTCCGCATCGACGGCAAGAGCGACGTCCGGGTGATCGTTAATGATCAGCGGGACTTTGTATTTAGCGGTCAACTCTCTCAATCGCTTGGCCTTCTCCAGCAATTCGCGCTTGGAAATGTCCTTGTCGCGAAGCTGAACGATGTCCGCCCCGCCCATCAGCGCCGCTTCCATGACCTCCAGCATGCCGCGTCCGGGATGATAATTCTCTCCGGTAATGACATACAGCTTAAAATCCAGTTTCCGATGCATCGCAGCGCCCCCTCTCATGCTAAATAAAGACGGTATATGTCCATTGCGCGAGCCGTTTCCCCTGCACCCTGAATAAGCGCGCGGCCATCCGTAAATACGACGATCCGCTCTCCCGCGTACGTTGACGCGCGAAGCAAGTACCCGTTGCTGGCCGTGATGGAGCAGCCGCGGGCTTCCAGCCGCGCTTCCCAATCCGGCAAACGAAGCGACGGGTTCAACTTTACTTGCACGGTGTCCCTGCCGCACAATACGACGGGGACCCCCTCTTCGGCGGACGGAGCGTCCTCATCGGATTCCAACGCGGCAGGGTCCAACGTCGGAAATTCCAAGATCCCTTCATCGCTCCTGTCCCGTACGCTCCTATTTTCCATTTCGCCCCAACCGCAGTATGGGCAACTCTCCCGACCGGGCGGAAGCTTCCATTCCTTGAGCGAAAACTCCCATATGTCGGCAACCACCCATGTCCCGCGCAATGCCTTCCGGTTGCCCGTGAGCCATTTGATCGCCTCCGCCGCCTGCAACGCCGCAACTAGCTCCACCGCGGGTGAAATGACGCCGACCGTATCGCAAGTAGGCGCCGCTTCATGCGCCTCGGACGGCTCCCCTTCCCCGAGCAAGCAACGCAGGCAGCAATGATCTCCCGGAACCAACAACGCGCTCATCCCGTTGGCGCCGGCAACGCCGCCGTAGACGAATGGAATGCCGTGCGCGAAGCAAGCATCGTTTAGCAGCAGGCGCGTCTCGGCATTATCCGTGCCGTCGAGCACCAGATCGGCGCCCATGAGCAAGGACTCGGCATTGCGCAAGTTGACGTCGGCCACGAAAGCTTCCATTCTGACGCCGCCGTTCATGCGGCGCAGCTTGGCAACGGCGGCAACCGACTTCGGAAGCGCGGTCCGCGCGTCCTCCTCGTCGAAGAGCGTTTGCCGGTGGAGGTTGCTCAGCTCCACGTAATCCCTGTCGACGAGGCGCAAGCTGCCGACCCCCGCCCTGACCATATGCTGGGCAAGCGATGCGCCCAGCGCACCGGCGCCTACGACGAGAACGCTGGCGTCGCCAAGCTTTTCCTGGCCCGATAAACCGATCGGAGCGAAGCGGATTTGCCTGGAATATCGCTCCTGACCTTCAGCGTCAAGGCGCATAAATCCGGCTTCCTTCGGCAACGAATCGTTCCGCCTTCTCTTTCATGCCGGCTTCGAGAGCTTCATCCGCCTCTAAGCCATGCTGTTCCGCATAGTCCCGAATATCCTGCGTAATGCGCATGCTGCAAAACTTCGGACCGCACATGGAGCAGAAATGCGCGGACTTCGCCGCTTCCGCCGGAAGAGTCTCGTCGTGATAAGACATGGCGCGTTCGGGGTCGAGAGAGAGGTGGAACTGATCGCGCCAGCGGAACTCGAAGCGCGCCTTGGACAGCGCATCGTCCCGAAGACGCGCTTGCGGATGCCCCTTCGCCAAGTCCGCGGCATGCGCGGCGATCTTGTACGCGATCACCCCGTCTTTGACATCCTCTTTGTTCGGCAACCCGAGATGCTCCTTGGGCGTGACGTAGCAGAGCATCGCCGTGCCGAACCATCCGATCATCGCCGCTCCGATCGCGGACGTAATATGGTCGTACCCCGGCGCAATGTCCGTCGTCAGCGGCCCTAGCGTGTAGAACGGCGCTTCCTTGCATACTTCCATTTGCCGGTCGACGTTCTCTTTGATCAAATGCATCGGCACGTGGCCGGGGCCTTCGATCATCACTTGAACGTCATGCTTCCAGGCGATGTCCGTCAGTTCGCCCAGCGTATCGAGCTCCGCGAACTGCGCCTCGTCGTTGGCGTCCGCGATGGAGCCGGGTCTAAGGCCGTCGCCCAGGGAGAAGGTCACGTCGTAAGCTTTCATGATTTCGCAGATTTCTTCGAAATGCGTATACAGGAAGTTCTCCTTGTGATGGGCGAGACACCAAGCCGCCATAATCGAGCCGCCTCGGGAGACGATTCCGGTTACCCGCTTCGCCGTCATCGGTATGTACCGAAGCCGCACGCCGGCATGAATCGTGAAGTAATCGACGCCTTGCTCCGCCTGCTCGATGAGCGTATCGCGAAACACCTCCCAGCTGAGATCCTCCGCTTTGCCGCCGACCTTCTCGAGCGCTTGGTAGATCGGCACCGTGCCGACCGGAACCGGGGAATTGCGGACGATCCATTCCCTAGTCGTATGAATGTTCTTGCCCGTCGACAAATCCATGATCGTATCGGCGCCCCAACGGGTCGCCCACGTCATCTTCTCCACTTCCTCCTCGATCGAAGACGCGACGGCGGAGTTGCCGATATTGGCATTGATCTTTACATGAAAATTTCTTCCGATAATCATCGGCTCGCATTCCGGATGGTTAATGTTCGCCGGAATGACCGCGCGCCCCGCTGCGACCTCCGCACGGACGAACTCCGCGCCGAGCCCCTCGCGGATCGCGATGAACTCCATTTCGGGAGTGATGCGGCCTTGGCGCGCGTAATGAAGCTGCGTGACGTTGCGGCCCGCTTCCGAACGAAAACAGCGGTTATGCGGCTTCGGGAATACTTCCGCTCCCCGTTCCTCGGCCGATCGGGCCGTGGCGAATCCATTGTCTTCGGGCCGCACTTGACGTCCTTCGTATTCCGCGACGTCTTCGCGCTCCATGATCCATCGGTTCCGCAAAGGCGGCAGTCCCTGCCTAACGTCGGCGTGAAAGCCATCTTCGGTGTAAGGGCCGCTCGCATCGTAAACCCGAACCGGCGCGTTCGGTTGTTCCCCGGTTCTCCCCTTGCTCGGCTCCAAAGCGATTTCGCGCATGGGCACCCGAATATCCTCCCGCGAACCTGTCACGTACACTTTGCGGCTGCCCGGCAGCGGCGTCGTCATAATCGGCATAATAAAAAACCTCCTAAAGGATATTTTCGAAATTCCCCTAGGAGGCAGCTATGAAAAGAGGTGAAGTGACGGAAGACAGTCGCGATCCGAAGCACATTTCATGCAGCACCTGCGATTACGCGCCTTGGATGGCGCAATAACGGCAGCTCTCGCCGGTGGCTTTTGTCCGCGCCAGAACCAAGAGATGCTAGGTCCGGAAGACGCGAAAAACAACAAAAGCCGCCCCGGAGGGAGCGGCTGAAATGTGTCGCGTTCACGTGCGGCATGACGGAAAACGTCCGTTAAGACGTTCGCTGTCGGTACCGCAATAGCCTGACGCACATTGCCCACTTTCCTACGCTGGCATGACCCAGATCAGGTTCGAAGGGACCAAGGCATCTGCCTTATCTCAGCCCTTGCGGGCGCCCCTAGTGGAATTACTAATCAACAGTACCTCGGCCGCGATCATCTGTCAACCTTTCAGTTTCAATGCTCGACCAATTGGCTTACGGCAATGCTTTGTTCCTGTTTCGGATCGTGAAGAGGGTAAATGCGGGCGACTTCGTTCGACTCGTCTACATGCTGGATATAAACCGGAATGCTGTCAAACGTCACATTAGCCATGATCGGCGATGCCGCGATCTCCGATGCGCGTTGAACGTTCATCGTCGTTCCTCCAACCTCTTTTATTATCGACTCCGACTTAGTATTTTCGCATTTGCGTTCAAGTATTCACGTCCGCTTACGGAACACCGCTACGATCAGTGCAAGCACGCCGGCTACGAGACCGGCGATCGCCAGCGAAAGCGTCAGCGTATCGCGTCCTTCGTTTTCTTCTTGTTCATCCGCGTCGTCGCCGGTCGCGCTCGCCGCGCCGTGTCCGTCGCCGTGACCGTCGCCCGTAGCCGCCGTTACCGCGGTAACGGAAGCCGGCTTATCCGCGTCCGGAGCGCCCGTCCACTCGATGACTACGCCGTCGGCGTAAGTCTGGTATGCTTTCCAGACGAGCTCTTTCGCGTCGTCCGCGACTTTGCCCTGGAAACGGAATTCCGCGAACTCCGTCGCGCCGATGCCCGCGCCGTCCGCTTTCCACGTGATGCTGACGACTTTGTCGTCCGCGCCTTTCTCGAACGCGTACGTCCAGCCCGCTTTCGCTTCCACGCGGCTGACCGCGGCGCCTTCCGGAACGGCGACCTTCACTTGCGTCGTCGCGGATTCTTTTTCCGAAGGGACGCGCATCGTGAATACTTGGTACGATCCGGCGGGCGCTTCCTTCGGCTGAACGGTTACGTGAGCGCTGGCCAAGCTTGCAAATCCGAAAGTCAATAACAGAGCGAATACGAGAATGATGCTTTTTTTCATGGGAATGATCCGACCTTTCCTCGTCCGACAGGTATTTGGATATTCCCAAGTATATCTTCCGCTTACCTTAGGCGCATGACTCGAAAGAGTCATACGGGTCGTTTGTTTGTGACGATATTGCGTCTCCGGTGCTAATCGCGCGGTCCGCGTTCTTTACTCCGTCTCCACCATGCCCCGTTCGTAAGCGTAACGCGTCAGTTGAACCCGGTTGTCCAAGTGCAGCTTCTGCAAAATGTTCTTCAGATGGTTTTTCACCGTATGCTCCGACAATCCGAGCGCCGACGCGACCTCCCGGTTCGTCTGCCCTCTCGCCACTTCCTGCAAAATATCCCGTTCCCTCGGCGTGAGCGGTTCGATCTCGGGCAAATCCTTGCGCGTCGCCGCGGGATCGTTCGTCTTCCTAACCGATAGTTCGCTCAAGATCGCCATCGCCACCTCGGGATTAAGCGGCGCCTCGTCGAGCGCGACCGCTCTCAAGTATTCCCGCCACGCGGAAGGATTCAAGTTCTTCAGCAAGTAACCCTGCGCGCCTTTCCGGATCGCCTCGAACAGATGGGACACCTCGTCGGACACGGTCACCATGACGATCTTCGCCTCGGGGTATGCGCCCTTGACCGCCTTCACCGCTTCGAATCCGCCCATCCCGGGCATGTGGATGTCCATCAAGATCAGGTCCGGCCTCAGCGTGCCGGCCAGCTCTAGAGCCTCTTCGCCGCTCGACGCCTCCCCGACGACTTCGAAATCGGCCATCGAGGAGACGATCGTCCGTATCCCTTCCCGGGCATGCTTATGGTCGTCCGCCAATAACACTTTAACGGGCATGAGCGCTCTCCTTTCCCGGCTTCCGCAATTCGATGACCGTACGGCTTCCGCGCCGCTCCGCTTGGAACGTCCATCCCATCGCCAGAGCGCGGTCGCGGGCGATGCGAAGCCCGAATCGTCCCGGCGCGTTCAGCGGATCCGCCGAGAATCCGGCGCCGTCGTCTTCGACCGAGCAGCGGAAGCCGTTCGCGCCATCCGGTTCGCCTATGACGTTGACGCGGGAAGCTTTCGCATGCTTGCGAACGTTGATCAGCGCTTCCCTCACGCAGGCGTGCAGCTCGACTTTTTCCTTATCCGTTAAGCCCCCGTCGGGAATGCTCCAATTGAATTCCGCCGTCGCTTCCGCGATGCCGGCCGTCTCTCCGAGCAGCTCGCGCATCGGGACGACCCAGGCGGCTTCGGCCGGGGAAGGAGGCTGCCGAAGGCTCGCGATCGCTTGCCTCACGTCTTCGTGCATGACCCGAACCGTTTCCCGCAGTCCTTCCGCGAGCGGCTTCACCGGACCTTGGGCGACCAACTCGTCCAATTGGTCGAGCTTCACCGCGAGCAGGAACAGCGACTGGGAGATGCCGTCGTGAAGCTCCCTCGCCAGCCGTTCGCGTTCTTCCAGCGAGGCGTTCGATTCCTTCTCCCGTTGCAGCGCCCGCTGCGATTGCTCGAGCCTGCCGAACAAACCGCGGACGACCGTCAGCGTGACGGCCAGCACGATGAACGGAGCGAGAAAGTTACCGAGGCCCATCGACATGTAGGGAAGCAGGAACGCATGTCGGACGTACTCCCACAGCCCGATCGTCAACGTCGGGATGAGAAGGATCAACCACTTGATCCTTCCGTCTTTTTTCGGGTTGTCCATCCTTCTTCCTCCCCTTCCCCGCTCTGATCAATAAATCCGGTAAGTCGTCTCCAGCACGCGTTCGTTGTCCTCGCCGTCGGTTACCCGGATTTGCGCTTTCCACTCGCCGGGGAACGGCAAGTAAGGTCCCTTCGACCGATAAGTCGACTTGAGGAAATCCGGGAAAGCGTCCTGTTCTTCGTCCTCGTATTTCTCCAGCGGAACGTCGATGTAACCCATGTCTTTTTTACCCGTCGGCAGCAACCGGAGCCGTACGAGCTTCGGCTCGCCTTTCGCGACTTTCTCGGGCAACCAGATTTTCAAGTTGAACTCGTTGTCGCCCGGCTCGTTCGGCGTGATCCGTAGCGTCACGTGCATGTCGGTGCCCATCTTATGGTACGTCAGCGGTTCGTTGTCCGGCAGCGGCGTCTGGTACGTCAAAATGCCGACGCATAGTACGATGGCCGCAAGCAACCCCGCGTCGATCTTAAGCAAGTAACCGCGCGGCGCGTCTCCTTTGCGAAGACGTAACCGGATGAGCAACGCCGTAATCGCGACGAGCGCGGATAATGCGGCCTTGGCTATGAGCCATTTCCCCCATAGGGTGAATTTTAAATATTCGAGCGACGGAAGGAAATCGAACGTCGACAGCACGCCCGTTATCCAAAGGGCGACGAAGGATACGAAGGCCCACTTGGAGAAGGATACCGCGAACCTGCCCGCCTCTGCCCTATCCTTTAGCCAGATCGCGAGCAGCAGGAGCAGCCCGCCGCTCCAGAGCGACGCCGCCGCCAAGTGCGCGAAGTCGAGTCCGACGGTATAAGCGATCGGATCGAAAGCGGCGGCATGGCCCGACCATGCTTCGACGAACAGCGCGACCGCCGCCCAGAATAGCTTCGCGGGCGCGGCCAGCGACGGCAGAAGAGGCGCGGCCAGCGCGAGCAGCAGCTCCGCCATGTACAGCTTGCCGATCGTCGTTTCCGTCAGGATGCGTCCCCATTCCGAGATCGGCTCCCCTTGCCCCAAATCTTGAAGGCTGAAGAAGACGTATGCGAGCGTCGCGATCAACGCGAACTTGCCCGCCAGCGACAACGTGCGCCGGTAGGTCTCGAGCGCTTCGGCTGACATTTTCCTTCTAAGGCTCCATAACGAGAGCCCGGCCGCCGTCAGCAAGCCGGCATAGTAGACGATCCTCGAAGCGTACAGCAGGAACGATTGCTGCGACAGCCCGGCAGAGCCGTGCTCGTGCGCGTGTCCGACTTGCGAATGCGGGTCGAGCTCGCTCGCGTCCGTCAGCGGCGCCGGATTTCCTACCGTGAAGACATAGGCTCCGGATACCGGGTGACCGTCCGCCGAAATGACCGAATACGATACGGTATAATGGCCTTCGTCGAGCTTCGGCAACGCGATTCTCAGCCCTTTGTTCCCATCGAACAGTTCGGGTTTTCCTTTGGAAATATCGCGTCGGTCCTCGTTCAGCACGGTCAATTTCATGCCGCCGCTATCGAGCCTCTCGTTAAATAGAAGCTCGACCGAGGCCGGCCCGGACTCCAGCTTGGCCCCGGACGCGGGCGTCGTTTGCTCCAGCGTCGCATGGGCTTCCGCCCTCCCGGAGAGAACAGCCAAGCCTATCAGAAAGAGCGAGAAGACCATCGCCAGCCTTGTCGCTTTTATAAGAAAACCGATTCTCGCATGCCCGCGAGAGCGTTCGAATACCGCCATCGATGACGCCTCCTGTCGCTCTTCCGAGCGAGTGTGCCTGATTGGGGTACCGGAATCGTCAAAGCGCGAATCCGGGTAACCGCCGCGCCGGGAAGAAATTCGCGAACGAGGCTATTCTATCGTACTCGAACCCGACTACCTGTTCAACTCTATCCGTCGTCCCGACACAATCCCGACGCATATGCGGTAACGCGGGCCGAGCGCGTAGAACGACAAAACAAGCCGAACCCGTAACCAGGTCTGGCTCGTTCGGCTTTCAGCTTCGTTTTCTCGCGACCGCGTCCGGCCACCAATCGACGTTCGCCGCGGGATAGCCGCGCGAATCCGTCCAGATATATACCCAACCGGCGCAGTCCGGATCGTCCGCGTCCGCGATCCGGACCCGTTCGTAATCGTTGTCCTCTCCGATGCCGAGGAATCCCTCCAGCTCGTCGAGAGCCGGCAGACCGGCCGGAGCAACCTCCATCCACATCCCCCGAACGAAGCGTGCTTGGACTCTGTCACCGCCGTGCTCGCGATCGCCGCTAGTTTCGCCCGCTTCGTCCAATAGGAGCGCCGGATACTCCCCGGCATCGACGAGAAAACCACGCACTCGCCCTTCCCGCGCCGCGAGCAAGTATGGCGCGACGACGCCGTGATTGCTCTGCCCGGGCAAAAGCGATCCGTATACGAACACTCGGATAGGCAGCGCTCCGTTCGTCGGTCGCATGCTCATGAGGACGCTGCTCCCCTTACCGCTTTGTTCCGTTCTGCCTCGAACAACGCTTCGAACCTATCGGCAGGCACCGGGCGCGAATAGTAGTAGCCTTGCGCTTCCTGGCATTTCTGCTCCTTCAGGAAAGCCGCCTGCCCGGCGCTCTCGACGCCTTCGGCCGTCACCTTCAAGTTCAGGTTGCGCGCCATCGCGGAGATGCCGGACACGATCGCCGCGTCGTTGCGGTCGGTGAGCACGTCATTGACGAACGAGCGGTCGATCTTCAGCTTGTCGATCGGGAACCGCTTCAAGTAGTAAAGCGAGCTGTAGCCGGTGCCGAAGTCGTCGATGCTGATTCGCACGCCGATTTTTTTCAGCTTCTCCAGCATGGACGTCGCGAACGCGACGTCCGCCATGATGCTTTCCGTGATTTCGAGCTCCAACCATTGCGGCTCTAGTCCCGTTTCCTTGAGCACGTTCCCGATTCGTTCGCTCAAGTCGTGTTGGCGGAATTGGCGGATGGACAAGTTGACCGACATGACGATCGGCGGAAAGCCCTGATCCTGCCACATCTTCATCTGCATGCACGCCTGGCGCAGCACCCATTCGCCGAGAGGCAGAATAAATCCGTTCTCCTCGCACAGAGGAATGAAGTCCGCCGGAGAAATCTCGCCCCGCTCCGGATGGCTCCATCGAAGCAGCGCCTCCGCTCCGACGAGATGCTCGTGTTCCAAGTCGACGAGCGGCTGGTAAGCGAGATAAAATTGGTCGAGCTCCAGCGCGATGCGCAAATCGTTCTCGAGCAGCAGCTTTTCCTTCGCCTTTAGATTCATCTTTTTCTCGTAACGCTTCCAGCTGTTACGCGATTCCTTGGCGTTGTACATGGCGATGTCCGCGTTCTGCAACAGCAGATCGAGCGTATTGCCGTCGTCCGGGAACAATGCCATTCCGACGCTTCCCGTGATATGGAATCCGGACGGGCCGACCTTGAACGGCTGTCCGAACAAGTCGACGAGCTTCCGCGCGATGCTCTCCGCTTCGCCTTCGTCCGCGATATCGCCGACGAGCAGCGCGAACTCGTCTCCGCCGAGACGGAAGACGTTCTCCGGCTTCTCCGCGAACTTCGACAGCCGTTCGGCCACGGCCGCGAGCAGCCGATCCCCGAACGAATGGCCCATCGAGTCGTTGATCGTCTTGAACCGGTCGACGTCGAGCCACAGCAACGCGAATTTCCCGTTTCCGTGCTGCGCGTGCGCCATCTCGGCTTTGACCCTTTCCGAGAACAAGCGTCGATTCGGCAATCCCGTAAGCTCGTCGTGGAACGCCAAATATTTCACTTTCGCCTCGTTTTTTTTCTGCCTGCGGTAAGGCTCCTCGATCAAGACGAGGTAGATGCCTTTCAGCAGGAAAGAATATCCGATCAGCTTAAAGGCAACGACCAGCAGATCATGCATTTCTCCGACTTTTATACCGAAAGAATCTTCGATTTTGGCGAAAAACAGCCAGATGATCGCCTGCACGATCGTGAGCATTGCCGCCGGCCTCTCGATGCGGTGACGGAACAAAAGCACGCAGACCGCGGCCGCGTACAACATCAGCGTAAACGCCGACTGATAGGGAGCGAGACGCTCGAGCGCGGCTTCGTTCCAGCTTTCCGTCCGGAAGACGATCAACGAGACGATCATCACCGTCATGACGACCGGAATGATCGCGTACAACCGCGCGCGCGGCTTGACGATCGGATTCCGCAAAGAAAACACGACGAGAAGGCCGATCGCGCCGATCGTTTGCGAGATCCATTCCAGCATGACGCTCGGTGCTTCCCCCGTCGCTTCGCGGAACATCGGCATGCCGGGCCCGCTTAGGGAATGCAAGAGATCGAACAATCCGACTCCCGTGAACAGCGCCGCGGTCATGAGCCGTTGCATGCACAAGGTCGGAACGAATACCAACCAGCCCATGACGAGCAAAGAGAAGCAAGCCGTCGCCGCGAACGATTCAAGAATCGCATGCGCCGCCTCTTGGTTCAAGTGCGAAAGAATCCGTTCCAACCATCCGTTCAACAACCTGATGCATAAGAAAACGGCCACCGCCACGATAACTGTCCAAGCCGTTTTCATTTCCGCGCGATTCATCGCCATGGATTGCCCCCGACTCATTGCCAGCTCTATTCGCGATACTTGCTGACTTTCCTACAGTTAAGATTCAACGCATTCCTTGATTTTCCTGCTTGCGAACTAGGACTTCGATACTTGTTCGACATAATTCGAGCGTGGCAGCGCCCGGCTATCCCGCCGAATGAACCGCGATTCCCGCATAACGAAGCGTTTCCGCGACCATCCGGGCATGTTCCGCGGCGCCTGGCGTATCCCCGTGCAAGCAGATCGTGCCGAAGCGTCCGCCGTTCGCGAGCGCGAGCGCCTGATCGGCGACCGAGTCGAGGTTTCCGTGCACGGCGTCCTCCCGATCCCGAGGCATCAGCCGGCCGTCCGGCAAGTAAGCCCGGTCCGCGAAGCCTTCCGTCACGAACGCAAGTCCGCAAGCGGACGCGGCCCCGCTCCATGCGCTGTCCGGCAATCCGAACAGCGCGAGCCGCCCGTCGAACCGAGCGATCGCCTGCGCGACGGCCATGGCCAGCGCATCGTCCTCCGTGGCCATGTGATAAAGCGCGCCGTGCAGCTTTACGTGTTTTAACGTTCCGCCGGCCGCCTCGACGAGCGCTTTCAGTGCGCCCGTCTGGTAGAGCACCATGTCTGCCGCTTCGACCGCGCCGACGGCCAATCTCCGCCTCCCGAACCCTTCGCGGTCCGGCAAACCCGGATGAGCCCCGATCGCGACTCCGAGCTCAAGGCATCTTTCGGCCGTCTCCCGCATCGTGCTCGCGTCTCCGGCATGGAAACCGCATGCGATGTTGGCCGAAGTGACGTATCGCAGCATTTCCCGGTCGGACGCTCTTCCCGTCGCGCCTGGGAGTTCTCCCATATCGGCGTTCAAATCGATCGTTCGCACTCCCGTTCCTCCGTTCTGTTTCGCGGCGGAGCGGCGCCTCTTCGGCTACGCTCCGCCGTTCCGTTCATTTCTATTGCCGAGCAATTAATTCGGGACGATGGCGCCCCTCTTCGTCAACGCTCTCAAGCCCGCCTTTAACTTCGCAAGCTCGCGTTCCCGTAGCTTCAACGCCCGCTCGGCCGTATCGGCGTCCGTCAGCGAGAACGACAGCCAATCTCCAGGCGACGCTTGCGCCAGAAGCGGCAGGTCGGCCGCGATCGCGTTCGCGATCTTCGGATAACCGCCCGTCGGCTGGCAATTCGCGGCCAGAATGATAGGCCGTCCGCCCGGCGGCACCTGGATCGTCCCCGGACTGACGCCGTGGGACTCCATCTCGCCGCCTACCGATATCGGTATGGCGGGACCGGACAGCCGCGCGCCCATTCGGTCCGAGGACGTCTCGACGCGGTACGCTTCCCGGAACAGAAGCTCTCGGGCTTCCTTCCCGAACCTTCCCCACTCCGCTCCCGGCAGCAGCCGGATCGGAAGGATGCGGCGCTTGCCGGACATCCTCGCCAGATACGGAGCGGTTTCAACCCAACCGGACGCGCTCCAATCGGGAGCGCTCCAGCCGCGTCCGTCCGGCTCCGCTTTCCGCCGAAGCGGCCCTATGAGCGCTTTCGCCCTCTCTCCCGGCTCGAAACGCCGGATCCGATCGCCGGCTTGCAGCGCCCTGCCTCGGCCTCCGCCGATCATCGCGCGCGCGTCCGTCGCGCGGCTGCCGAGCACCGGGGGAACGTCGATGCCGCCGGCAACGGCCACGTAAGCTCTGCAGCCGGAAGCCGCCGTTCCGAACGTCAGAACCGTCCCTTGGCGCAAGAAGACGGGACGGTTCATCGGCAGCTTCGAGCCGTCCGCGGACGCCCCTAGATCCCCGCCGCATATCGCGACGACGATATCCCTCTCCGCGACGTAAGCGCCGCCTATCAAAGTCAGCTCCAACGCCGCCGCTCCTTCGTCGTTGCCGACGAGCAGGTTCGCTTTGCGAAGCGACGCCGTATCCATCGCGCCGCCCCCTGACACGCCGTAGGCTTGCCAGCCGGAGCGACCCAAGTCTTGAACCGTCGTCAGCAAGCCCGGTTTCAGGACAGTCAAAGCGACGTTTCCGGCCGCTGACCGTTCGCTATCGGCGTCAGTCCCGCCGGCGCCCTCGGCCTGATCGTCGGACGAACCGGCGACGTCCGTTACCGCGATCGCCGCGGCCCCCTCTCCGCCACCGCGCGCCTCGATCGCGACGAAGCGTACGCGATCGCCCGGCGCTAGCAAAAAAGGGGGCTCCGCATCCGGACGGAACAACGGAACCGTCGTCCGCCCAATGATCTGCCAGCCTCCCGGCGACTCGACGGAATACACGCCCGTCTGTCCTCCCGCGATGCCGATCGCGCCGGCGGGCACTTTCATGCGCGGCGATGCCCGGCGCGGCTGGGACAGCGCGGCGTCAAGCCCGCTTAAATACGGGAACCCCGGCGCGAAGCCGAGCAACGCCACCTCGTACGTCGCGGACGCGTGCCGGGTCGCGAACTCGCTCTCCGTCATATCGCTTCTATCCGCGCATTCCGCGAGATCGGGACCTGCTTCCCCGCCGTAGACGGTCGGCAATTCGACGAGCCGAGCCTCTATCTCCCGGTTCGGTTCGATGACGGAACGAACGAACCGAAGAGCTTCTTCCGCGGCTTCTTCGACTCCGTAATAGCCGTCCCGCAGGTGGCAAGCGATCGTTCGGTACGCGGGAACCGTTTCGCGAAGCCAGCTTAACCCGGCTTCGTTTAACGCCCTCGCACAGGACGCGAGCCTCGCCGCGGCCGCCTCTCCAGCCCACCGTAGCAGGAACGCGCGATCGCCGAGCGGTTCTACCGATATGTCCGCATTCGTCATCGGGAACGCCTCCCTCGCAACTTGCATTTGCATGCTTTTCGATCGAACCGTTACAATCAGTATATCGGCATGAGAGGATGGGTTCAGAAGTGGAAACTTACGACTTGGCGGAGCTCTCGATCGCGCAGGGCCCGCAAACATGGCTTCTCGTCTTCTCTCGCGCCAGGCTGTTCGTCGTCTCCGAAGCCGGCACGAGGTTATGGTATATCGATATCGACGGTTTGACCGACGACCGTCTGCTCGCCGATTTCGCGGAATCGCACGCCATCGACGTCGGAATGACGGCCGTATCGATCGGCGGCAAGACGTTCCGCGGAAACGGCTATTTTCACCCGAATCCCCTCCATCGCGCGGCCGCCCTACGCGGCGAAGGAGCGTTGGAAGGTTATTCCCATCCGTAAAGAAGGCGGCCAAACCTCATGAACTCATGGATCGGCGGAATCGTCCGATATCGCTTCGCGATCGTCTTATGCTGGCTCGCGTCGGCAATGCTTGCCTATCTGTTTCTCCCGAATCTGCAAAGCGTCGTTAGCCATACCGAACAACGCTTTCTCCCGGCGGACGCGGATTCCGTGCGGGCGACCCGGCTTCTTCAGCTCGTTCATCCGGACTCCCGCTCGTTGTCGAGCGCCGTCGTCGTCGTATCGCGCCCGGGCGGACTGAGCGACGGGGACATCGACTGGATGGACGGCATGCTGGCAGACGTCGAGAAGCGAAAAGACGAGCTTGGCGTAACCGGCGTGCTCTCTCCCCGTTCCCGGCCCGAGTTGGCCGAGCGTATGACGAGCGAAGACGGCACGACGCGGCTCGCGATCGTAAATTTGCCTTTTGCGGACTTCGACGACGAAACGAAGCTGGCGCTGAATCGGCTCAAGTCGCTTTTGGAAGAAGTCCCCGAAGGAGCCGATGCCGCGTTGACGGGCACGGCGGCGCTGTCCCAGGAATTCCAACAAACCTCGGAGAAAGGACTCCGCACGACGGAGCTGCTGACCGTCGGCATCGTCCTCTTCATCTTGATCGCCGTGTTCCGTTCGGCGGTTATCCCGCTCATCCCTTTGCTAACGATAGGCGTCAGCTTCATCGTCTCCAGAGGCTTGATCGCATTCGCGTCGGAACGATTCGGCTTGCCCGTCTCCCACTTTACGGAATCGTTCCTGATCGCCGTCCTATTCGGCGCGGGCACCGACTACTGCATCTTGTTCATTCAGCGTTATCGCGAGCATGCCCGGGGAGATCGCTTGGCCGATCGCGCGGTCGCCCTCGGCGAGGCGATGAAAGGCGCCGCGAGAACGGTGCTCTACGCCGCGGGTACCGTATTCGCGGCATTCCTGCTCCTCGGACTGGCCGATTTCGGCCTGTACCGCTCTGCGGCCGGCGTCTCCGTCGGGATGGCCGTCTCCGTCGCGGCGTCGTTGACGCTTACGCCATGCCTGCTTCTTCTTTTCGGCCATAAGGCGTCCGCGACGACCGCCAACCGCTCCATCTCCCCGCGAAAAGGCTACTGGGAACGGTTAGCCTCGGCCTGCTCCGCGAAGCCGAGGATCGTCCTCTTGGCTTCTTTCGTCGTATTGTTGCCGCTGGCGCTACTGTTTCAAGGCCAACGTTCGTTCGACGATATTTCCGAAATCGATCCCGGCTCGGCCTCGGTCCAAGGCTTCCGTCAAGTCGAGAAAGCGTTCGGAGCCGGAGAAGCGTTCCCGGTTACCGTCGTCGTCTCTTCGCGGGAGTCGATGAGAACCGCGACAGGCTTGGCCGCGCTCGAGCAGATGAGCTCCGATCTCGCCCGCGAGATCGGCATCAAGGAAGTCAGAAGCGCGGTCAGGCCTCTCGGCCGCAAGCCGGTCCAGTTCACCGTCGAAGGACAGCTCGCGGACGCCCATATGGCCCGCGAACTCGTCAAATCGATCGCCTCCGACCAAAAATTGCTGTTCGAGGGATTGAAGACGATCGCGCTCGGCGCCGTTCCCCTCAGCAAAGGCTGGATCGGCGTCGGACCCGCCGTCCGGTATTGGGAACGCGGCCTGGGCAAGCTCTTGTCTTCGCAGATCGGCAGCTTGAAGAGAGCGACGGAAACGGAGCGCAAGCCGGAATCCGCCGAGGCCGCTGCTTCCCGCAAAGCCGCTCTCGATTACTACGTGTCGCCGGACGGTCATACGTCGAAGCTGGAGCTCATTCTGGAAGATTACCCTTACGGAATCGCCGCCATCGATTCGGTTCCCGCGATCTCGGAACGGGTGCGTGCGAGCCTGAACGGAACGGCGATGGCCGGCTCCGAAGCTTACGTCACCGGCGTATCGGCGAAGTATTACGAGCTCAAGGGGATCTCCTATCGGGATTTCATTCGTACCGGCTCCCTCATGCTCGCGGGAATCGCCCTCTTGCTCGCGATGCTGCTCCGTTCGTGGATCGCGCCGCTTTACGTGCTGCTCTCGCTCGTCTTTAACTACGGGGTGACGATGGGGCTGACGGAATTCCTCTTCGTGAAAGCGTTGGGGTATTCCGGCCTGTCGTGGACCGCTTCGTTCTTTATTTTCCTCGTTATCGTCGCGTTGGGGGTCGATTACAGCATCTTCCTAATGGCGAGGTACAACGAGGAATTCCGCGAAGGCGAATGCAAAGGGGACATCCGGGCGTCGATGGCGAAGGCGATGCGCACGACCGGCGGCGTCATCGGAACCGCGGCCGCCATCATGGGAGGAACGTTCGGCGCGCTGGCGTTCTCGGGCGTCGACGCGCTCGTCCAGATCGGCATCGGCACCCTGATCGGACTCGCCGTATACGCAGGCTTGTTCATCGGCCTCGTGCTGCCTTCTTTCGCTTTCCTACTCGGCCATATAAACCGGCGCCCGTTCAAGCGCGATTCGCCCCTCTAAATACTTCATGAAAGCTTCCAGTTCGAGCCGCTGAAGACGCTCGAGAAACTCTTCCGAGCCGTCGTCCCCGACGCGGCTCTCGTGAATCTCTACGGCGTTCGCGAACAAATACGGATTCCAGTTGCCTTGCGTGGCGATCTGCTCGAACACTGTCCGCAACGGGCCGCTCGGTGCTTCCCGCCGAGCCAAATACGCCGCGGCTCTCGCTTGCAAACCGTGATACGCCGGGTGGTCTCCGGCGATCCGCAACCAGTCTTTCGCGTTGAAGTAATCTCCCCTGCGCCGGTGAACAATGCCGTGCAGCGCAGCTCCGGTCGGCGTGTCCATGTCTTCCACGATCTCGTGAGCCGCCCCCAGGCTATCGTTCCATAAGTGCAACGCCGCTTTCCAAGCTTGCGCCGACCTGTAGCCGTCCGGATAGCCGTCGGCCAGCTTCTCTGCGGGTAAGGCCTTAATCTCCTCGTCCAATCCCGGATGCCATACGTTCGCCGGACTTAAAGGCGAATCTCCTTTCGAATGCCTGTACCTGTCGATCGGATTGCGGACAGCGCCCATTCCCGATTCTCCTTCGGCATCGATTATGCCATCTTTTGACAAGAATATAGCGTATTTTACAAGTTTTGTCGAGCGTGCCGCCGCACGCGAATCGAGTAGGCCCATGCGCAATTGCATGGGCCTCTCACAGATCCGTACGTGCGGGTCATCGCATACGGCTCCTCCATGATTATCCCCACTGGGG